>JADZCL010000070.1 GCA_020851615.1 Rubrivivax sp. | reverse complement strand
TGCGCCGACGCCTGCGGGCCGCGCCGAGCGCCACGACGAGGAGCAGGTGCCGGTGATCGGCCTGCGCCGGCGCATCGCGCAGAAGATGCAGGACGCCAAGCGCCGCATCCCGCACTTCAGCTACGTCGAGGAGATCGACGTCACGGCACTCGAGGCCCTGCGCGTGCAGCTCAACGAGCGCCATGCCGCCACACGCGGCAAGCTCACCCTGCTGCCGCTGCTGGCGCGGGCGCTGGTGATCGCGCTGGCCGATTTTCCGCAGATCAACGCCCGTTTCGACGACGACGCCGGCATCGTCACGCGCAGCGGCGCCGTGCACCTGGGCATCGCCACGCAGACCGAGGCGGGGCTGATGGTGCCGGTGCTGCGCCACGCCGAGGCGCGCGACCTCTGGTCGATCGCCGCCGAGATCTCGCGCCTGGCCGATGCCGCGCGCAGCAACCGCGCCGCGCGCGACGAGCTCTCGGGCTCGACGATCACCATCACCAGCCTGGGGTCGCTGGGGGGCATCGTGACGACACCGGTCATCAACCACCCCGAAGTGGCAATCATCGGCGTCAACCGCATCGTCGAGCGGCCGGTGTTCGAGGGTTCGCGCATCGTCGCCCGCAGGCTGATGAACCTCTCCTCGTCGTTCGACCACCGCGTCGTCGACGGCATGGACGCCGCGCGCTTCATCCAGGCGGTGCGCGCGCTGCTCGAGGCGCCGGCGCTGCTGCTGGCCGACGGAGCCTGAGCCATGCACGCCGCCAACCCGCAGGCCCGCCATGCAGGGCGGTGCCGGAGCCGCAGATGAACGAACACTCGACCACCCTTCTCGTGCTTGGCGGCGGCCCCGGTGGCTACGTCGCCGCGCTGCGTGCCGCGCGACTGGGCGTGCCGACGGTGCTGGTGGAAGGCCAGGCGCTGGGCGGCACCTGCCTGAACATCGGCTGCATCCCCTCGAAGGCGCTGATCCACGTTGCCGAGCGGCTGGAGCAGGCGCGCGCGCTGGCGGCGGACTCGCCGCTGGGCATCCGCAGCGGCACGCCCACGCTGGAGATCGCACAGGCCGTGCGCTGGAAGGACGGCATCGTCAAGCGCCTCACCGGCGGCGTGGGTGCGCTGCTCAAGAAGGCCGGCGTGCGCGTCGTGCAAGGGCACGGACAGATCGTCGATGGCAAGACGGTCGACGTCACGGACGCCGAGGGCCGGCCGCATCGCCTGCGTTGCGAGCACCTGCTGCTGGCGACCGGCTCGCTGCCGGTCGAGCTGCCGGGGCTGCCCTTCGGCGGCCGTGTGATCTCGTCGACACAGGCTCTCTCGCCGGCGGCGCTGCCGCGGCGCCTGGTCGTCGTGGGTGCGGGCTACATCGGGCTCGAGCTTGGCATCGCCTACCGCAAGCTGGGTGCCGAAGTCGCCATCGTCGAGGCCACCGAGCGCGTGCTGCCCGCCTACGATGAGGAGCTCACCCGCCCCTTGCGCGCCGCGCTCGAGAGGCAGGGCGTGGTGCTGCACCTGGGCTGCAGCGTGCAGGGCATCAGCGGCGACGGGGCCGCGGTGCGCGTGCGCACACCCATGGCCGACGAATTCGCGCTGCCCGCCGACCAGGTGCTGGTGGCTGCGGGTCGACGCCCCAACACGAGCGGCTTCGGCCTGGAGTCGCTGCTGCTGGACATGAACGGGCGGGCAGTGAAGATCGACGACCGCTGCCGCACGTCGATGCGCAACGTCCACGCCATCGGCGACCTGACCGGTGAGCCCATGCTCGCGCACCGCGCGATGGCGCAAGGCGAGATGGTCGCCGAGTTGATCGCTGGCCATGCGCGCCACTGGGTGCCAGCGGCGATCCCCGCCATCTGCTTCACCGACCCCGAGGTCGTCGTCGTCGGCCAGGCGCCCGATGCCGCGGCGCAGTCGGGAGTCGACGCCATCAGCGCCAGCTTCCCGTTCAGCGCCAACGGCCGCGCCTTGACGCTCGAGGCCCCCGAAGGTTTCGTGCGCGTCGTGGCGCGGCGCGACAACCACCTCGTGCTGGGTTGGCAGGCGGTCGGCCGCGGCGTCAGTGAACTGGCTGCGTCATTCGCCCAGTCGCTCGAGATGGGCGTGCGGCTCGAGGACGTGGGCGGCACCATCCACGCCCATCCCACCCTGGGCGAGGCGGTGCAGGAGGCCGCGCTGCGCGCGCTCGGGCGGGCCTTGCACATCTAGGCATTTGGTTGCACACGGCACGACCGGCCTGCGGACGTGGCCGCGTGCGGGCACTGCTTGCCCAACAATCGACGCATGGACCCGCTCGGTTCCGAGACCGCCTACGCGCGCCAGTTGCAGCAGGGCTTCAGGCACTTGCGCTTCTCGGCAGCACTCGAGGCGCAGTACCAGGACGAACTCGCGATGCGCATGCGGCCGCGCGTGCTCTGGCTGGCGGCGGTCGCCCTCGTCGTGTGGCTGGGCTTCTCGGCGTTCGACGCCTGGCGCATCGACGCCAGTGACTTCGATCCGCTGCGCCAGCTCACCTACGACCGCCTGCGCGAGCTGCGCCTGGGTGTTGGCGGTGTCATCGTGGGGGTCATCCTCGGCACGTTGCGGCTCCCCGCGCGCAGTCTGCGCCCGCTGCTGACGGGGTTGGGCGTGGCGATGGCCTTCGGGACCGCGGCCAGCGTCTACGCCTACAAGGCACTCGGTGTGACCGAGGAGGCCAGCGTGCTGGTCGTCATGATGGTGGCGCTCTTCCTGCCGCTGGGGCTGCAGTTGCGCACCCAGATCGTGGTCGGCGTGTTCTTCGTCGTCTGCGTGGTGGCGATCGGACTGCAGGCGGCGCAACCGCTGGTGGCCGAGGCGATGCTGCGTGCCGCCGCGGTGCTGACGATCGCCCTGGCCGTCCTGGCCGCGGGTGCCTACTGGGGCGAATACCTGCAGCGCGAACAGTTCCTCTACCGCAACGACGCGCAATGGCTGGCCATGCGGGACGGCCTGACCGGGCTGCACAACCGGCGCATGTTCACCCACCAGCTCGACCAGGCCGTGCGCCAGGCGCAGCGCGAGCAACGCCCGTTGGCGCTGGTGCTGATCGACCTCGACCACTTCAAGCCCTACAACGATGCCCATGGCCACCCCGCCGGTGACGAGGTGCTGCGCCGCCTGGCCCGCGTGTTCGAGCGCTTTGCCACCCGGCCGCTGGACATGGCCGCGCGCCTGGGCGGCGAGGAATTCGCGCTGCTCCTCTACGACAGCACGGCCAGCCATGCCCGGGCGAGCGCGCAGGCCGTCGTCCATGCGGTGCGCCAACTTGCCCTGCCGCACGGCGCGTCGCCCGTGGCCGCGGTGGTGACGATCAGCGCCGGCGGTGCGCTGCTGCAACTCGGCGACACGCCCCACGCGCTCTATGGGCGGGCCGACGATCTGCTCTACCAGGCCAAGCACTCGGGCCGTGACCGCTGCTGCTTCGAGGGCGCACCGGAAGTGGGACGAACCGCCGTGACGCCTGCGCCCGGCCCTGGGGGCGCAGCGGTCAGCGGCACCTAAGCGGGCGGCCCGGGCGCCATGCGCGCGCGGGCCGTGGCCCGGCGCACGCACTGCACGATGCGCACGAAGGCCGCCACGAAACCGGCCGACCAGCAGGCGCTGGCCAGGAGGAGCAGCGCCTGCGCATCGGCCCCGGCGAAGGCGGCCGTTGCCCGCAGCAGGGCGGCCAGCGCGATGCAGGCGGTTGCCGCCAGGGGCAGCCGCTGTTCCTCGCGCGGCAGGCGGGCCTTCAGCAGCATGGTGTTGAGCATCACGTTGAGCGTGAACGAGCCGAGTGCGCCGACGGTGACCAGGTGCAGTGCGGCCGTGCGCGCGGCCCCGGGTGCTGCGAGTCCCATGCCGAGCAGCCCCAGCGCCAGCCAGAGGTAGCCGCTGGCCAGTGAGACCAGGTCGGGCCGGCCCCTGCACGCCCACAGGCGCCAGCGCGCCATACGCACCAGGCTGAGCACGCCGGCGCCCGCGCAGGCCAGCCGCAACAGCCAGTCGCCTGCAGGATGCACGGCGCTGGCGAGGGCGGTGGCCAGCAGCACGAGCACGGCGGCCTCGATGCGCGGCTGCACACGCGGGGTCAGCACCTCGCCCTGGCGGTACAACTGCCCGGCGGCCTCGGCGGCGACGAGCCGGCCGCCCATGAAGGTCATCAGCCCGGCCAGCAGCAGCACGACGACCACCGCCAGCGCGGCGGCGGCCTGGGCGCTGCCGAGCATGGCGCCGTCCAGGCCGACGGCGGCCGCGCACAACCCGGCCAGCACGGCCGGCAGCACGCGGTTGCGCAGCTTCTTGGCCGCGCGGAACAGGCGCGGCGTGACGTGCAGCGCCAGGGCTGCGGCAAAGGCGGCGTCCAGGGCCAGCGCCAGCATGACCGGCACCGGCCCGGCCAGGAAGGCCACGCGTGCGGCCAGCCACAGGCCGAAGAGGGTTCGTGCGCGCAGCCGCGGCAGCGGCGGCAGCTGGTAGCCGGCCACGACCGCCAAGGCAAAGCCCAGCAGCATCTCGTGCGCGTGTCCGGTGGGGGTGGCCAGCCGCACCGGCGCGGGCAGCAGGCCCAGGATGGCCAGCACCGACCACGGCAGCACCAGCCCTGCCCACAGGCAGGCAGCCGGGAAGTACAGGGCCTGCGAGGAGATGTCTGCTGGCGGACGCGCGAGGGCCCTGGCTTGCGCTGTGGCGCGGGTGGCGTGGTCGCTGACCTCGGCGGTGGGTGGCATGGCGGGCTTGCGCGCGGCTGGCCACCATCCTATAGGGGCCATGCCGTGACGCTGCGCATCGGGGTACCGGCGCAAGGGTCTTGCGGCCGCCACGCCGAAGCAGACGCTCAGGCTTGGCGCCAATGCAACGAATGCCCTCGTCAGGTTGCGCCGTGCCCGCCCGGGGCAGCCACAATCGCGCCATGGAGAACGCCGACCAGACCCTGCCGCCGCTGCCAGACCGCCTGGCGGTCGATCCACGCAGCCCGCATCACGCGCCCGCGGTGTTCGAACACGACGTCGGCATCCGCTTCAACGGCCGCGAGCGCCATGACGTCGAGGAGTACTGCATCAGCGAGGGCTGGATCAAGGTGGCGGCAGGCAAGACCGTCGACCGGCGCGGACGTCCGTTGCTGTTCATGCTCAAGGGCCGTGTCGAGGCCTTCTACCGCGCCGCGGACACGCCCCAATGAAGATCTTCTACTGGATCATGGGCACGCTCATCGTGGGCACGTTCGTGCCCTCGGTGCTGTTCCTCGTGCTGCATCTGGTGACCGGTTCCTTCGATCATGGGCAGCGCGCCAAGACCCTGTGGAACATCTCGCGCGTGTTCGCGCTGGTGGCATTCAACATCCTGATCTGGGGCCACGTGATCGTCGGCCTGTGGCAGATCTGGTTCCGCTGACACAAGGGGGACAAGAGGGGGCTGGCGATGAAGCTGACCTTCGTGGGCGCGGCGCAGGAGGTCACTGGCTCGTGCTTCCTGGTCGAGAGCGGGGACCTGCGCTTTCTCGTCGACTGCGGCATGTTCCAGGGCGGGCGCGAAGCGCAGGAGCGCAACCAGCAGGCCTGGCCATTCGACCCGCGCGAGATCGACTTCGTCCTGCTCACACACGCGCACATCGACCACTGCGGGCTGCTGCCGCGCCTGGCGGCGCTGGGGTTTCGCGGCCCCATCCACACCACCCGCACCACGGCCGACCTGCTGCCGGTGATGCTGGCCGACAGCGCGCACATCCAGGAGATGGTCTGGACGCGCGCGCAGCGCGAGCAGTCTTCACGCCGTCGCCGGGGGAGCCCTGCGGGCAAGGCTGCTGCCGGCACCGACGCGCGGCCGCGCGGGGGCGACGGGCTGCTCTACACGGTTGCGCAGGCGCAGGCCTGCATCGAGCAGGTGCACGGTGTCGCCTACGACAGCGAAGTGCGTCCACACGAGCGCGTGCGCTGCGTCTTTCGCGACGCCGGGCACATCATCGGCTCGGCCATCATCGAAGTCTGGCTGGAGGAAGGCGCGCGCAGGCGCAAGCTCGTCTTCTCGGGTGACCTCGGTCAGCCCGCGCGGCCCGTGGTGCGCGACGCGACGCCGATCGCGCAGGCCGACCTGCTGGTGGTCGAGTCGACCTATGGCAACCGGCTGCACCGGCCCTTGGCCGAGACCATCGACGAACTGGTCGAGGTGATCGAGGAGACGCTGCGCCGGCGACAGGGCAACATCATCATCCCGGCCTTTGCGCTTGGGCGAACCCAGGAACTGCTCATGCTGCTGGCGCGCCTGCGCCTGCAGGGGCGGCTGCCGCCGTTGCAGGTGTTCGTCGATTCGCCGATGGCCGAACGCGTCACCGAGATCACCATTCACCACCCCGAGGTGCTTGACGACGAGACGCGGGCGCTGCTCGGGCGCAAGGATCTGTCGGCCAACGGCATGAAGCTGAGCTTCACGCGCACGGTCGACGAGTCGATCGCACTGAACCGCATCAAGGCGGGTGCGGTCATCGTCGCCGCCAGCGGCATGTGCGATGCCGGGCGCATCCAGCATCACCTGCGCCACCATCTCGGGCGGCCCGAGTGCGCGATCGTCATCATCGGCTTCCAGGCCGAGGGCACACTTGGGCGGCGCCTGGTCGACGGTGTGAAGCGGGTGCGCCTGTTCGGCGAGGACATCCCGGTGCGCGCGCGCATACACACCATCGGCGGCCTGTCGGCCCACGCCGATCGCGACGTGCTGCTGCGCTGGCTGCGCGGCTTCGAGCGCCCGCCGTCGCAGTGCTTCGTCGTCCACGGCGAGGCCCAGACGGCGCGCGGCTTTGCGCAGACCATCCACGAGCAACTGGGCTGGACGGCGCAGGCGCCGCTGGCCGGGCAGCAGTTCGAGTTCGATTGAGCGCAGCCGGCGCCAGCCCGATTGCGGTTCACCGATTGCCGAGTCCGCCTCAACCGGTCATCACCGGCGTGCCGGGGCTGCGTGTGGGGCGCGGCACGGCGGGGGGTTTCGGGTAGCGCTGCGCATCCCAGCGGTGCAGCAGCTCGGCCTCCCGCGCGCGCGTCAGGGCCAGGTTGGCGAGCTTGACGTGGCCGTAGCCGCGTACGAGCAGCGGCAACTGCGCAATCGAGGTCGCCAGTGCGAGCCGCTCGGCGTTCAGGCCTTGCAGCAGTTCGCCCACGCGGGCTTCGAAATCGGTGATCAGCTGGCGCTCGAGGCGGCGCTCCTCGGTGTGGCCGAAGGGGTCGAGCATTCCCCCCCGCAGGACCTTGCCGCGCGCAAGGACCTTCAGTGCGGGCAGCATCCAGGGGCCGAAGCTCATCTTCTGCGGCGGCTGGCCGTTGCGCGGGCGGGCCAGCAGCGGTGGCGCCATGTGAAAGCGCAGGCGCAGGTCGCCCTCGAACTGGTCGTGCAGCGCGCGCTGGAAGCTGCCGTCGGTGTACAGGCGCGCGACCTCGTATTCGTCCTTGTAGCTCATGAGCTTGAGCAGGCTGCGTGCCACCGCCTTGGTGAACGGCAGCGCCGGGTCGGCCCCCAGCGCCTGCTCGCGCAGCTGCACGCCTTGCAGGGTGTGCGCAAAGCGCTCGGCCCAGGCCCGGTTCTGCCAGCCGGTGAGATGGGCACGTGCGCGCTCCAGCAGCGCGGGCAGATCTTCGTCGCTGGCGTCGTCGTCGGCGCTGTTGGGCTCGCGCAGCGCGGCCAGCGCCTGCGGCTGTGCAGCGGCCAGGCGACCCAGTGCAAAAGCCAGATGGTTGGTCGCCACGGCCACGCCGTTGAGCTCGATGGCGCGACGCAGCGCCGCCAGCGCCACCGGCACCAGGCCGAGCTGCCATGCGTAGCCCAGCGCCACGATGTTGGCCGTAATGGTGTCGCCCAGGAAGTCCAGCGCCAGCGCCTGCGCATCGAAGGTCTGCACGCGCTCGCGTCCGACGGCGAAGTGCAGCTTGGCCAGCAGCGCGGGCAGCTGCAGCTCGGCGTCGGGGTTGCGCACGCTCTCGGCCACCGGTGTCGGGTGGATGTTGGCCAGCACGCGCGTGCGCCCGCGCGACATCGTCTGCAGCGCCTCGGGCGCTGCGGCGACGACCAGGTCGCAGGCCAGTACCGCGTCGCACTGCTGGGCGTCGATACGCACCTGGTTGAGCATGCTGCGCTCGCGCGCCAGGCGCACGAAGGACAGCACGGCACCGCCCTTCTGGGCGAAGCCCATGAAGTCGAGCACGCTGGCGTGCATGCCCTCGAGATGCGCGGCCATCGTGATCAGCGCGCCCACGGTGACGACGCCGGTGCCGCCCACGCCGGTGACCAGCAGATCGTAGGGCCCGGGGCCGGCGGCCAGTGCGGGCAGCGGCAGTTCATGCACGCGCTGCAGGAAGGCGTCGCGCTGGGTGTCGAGCAGGCCCGAGTGCCGGCGTGGCCGCCCGCCGGTGACGCTGACGAAGCTCGGGCAGAAGCCGTCCAGGCAGCGGTAATCCTTGTTGCATGCACTCTGGTCGATGCGCCGCTTGCGCCCGAGGGGCGTCTCGTGCGGCAGCACCGCCACGCAATTGCTCTGCATGCTGCAGTCGCCGCAGCCGTCGCAGACGGCGTCGTTGATGAAGAGCCGCGTCGGCGGGTCGGCCAGCTCGCCCTTCTTGCGCCGGCGGCGCTTCTCGGCGGCACAGGTCTGCTCGTAGATCAGTACGGTGACGCCAGGCAGCTCACGCAGGCGGCGCTGCACCTCGTCCAGCGCATGCCGCTCGTGGAACTCGGTGCCGGCGGGGAAGCGGCCCTGGATGGCGTCGTATTTGCCGATGTCGTCGCTCAGCACCACGACCTTGGTCACGCCCTCGCTCTCGACCTGGCGGGCGATGGCGTCGACGCTGGTGTGGCCGTCCACCGGCTGGCCTCCGGTCATCGCGACGGCGTCGTTGTAGAGGATCTTGTAGGTGATGGTCGCCTGCGCCGCGACCGCCTGGCGGATCGCGAGGTAGCCGCTGTGGAAGTAGGTGCCGTCACCCAGGTTCTGGAACATGTGCGGCGTCTTCGAGAACATCGCCTGCGAGACCCAGTCCACGCCTTCGCCGCCCATCTGGATGAAGCCGGTCGTGTCGCGCTCCATCCAGGTCGCCATCACGTGGCAGCCGATGCCCGCGCGGGCCTGCGAGCCCGCAGGCACGACGGTGCTGGTGTTGTGCGGGCAGCCGGCGCAGTAGTAGGGCTGGCGCTTGACGCCGTCGCCCTGGTTGGAGAGCAGTTGCGGCACGGTGAAGTCGCGCACGTGCTCGTGGCGATCCAGCGCCGCGTCATGCCGCGCCAGCCAGTCGGCGACGATCTCGATCAGCCGCGACGGGCGCAGCTCGCCGATGGCGCTGACCAGCGCGGCGCCCAGCGCATCGTGCTTGCCGATGACGCGTGGGCGTACCGCCGCGTTGTAGAACAGGGCGCGCAGCTGGGTCTCGACCAGGCCGGCCTTCTCCTCGATCACCAGGATCTCGTCCAGGCCGTGCGCGAACGCGCGCAGCGTCTGGGCCTCTACCGGCCACACCAGTCCGAGCTTGCGCACGCGCACGCCCGCAGCCTGCAGCTGCGCCGGCGTGATGGCCAGGCGGCGCAACACCTCCATCAGGTCGTGGTGCGCCTTGCCGGCGGTGAGGATCCCCACGCGTGCCTGCGGCGTCACGATGATGTCGCGGTCCACCGAGTTGATACTGGCAAAGGCCTCCACCGCCACCCGCTTGGCCGCCAGGCGCACCTCGATCTCGGGCGAGGGGCGGTCGTTCTCGCGGTGATGCAGGCCGCCCGGCGGCGGCTGGTGGCCGCTTGCGCGTGCGACGGTTGCGCTGTCCGCCCAGGTTGCCCGCCGCGCAAGGATCAGGTCCAGATCGACCGTGGCGCTGCTCTCGACCACTTCCGACGGTGCCGCCAGGCCCACCCAGGCGCCGCTGTAGCGGCTGAGTGCAAAGCCGTAGAGACTGAATTCGATCAGGTCCGAGACGTCGGCAGGGGCCAGCACGGGCATGCCGAAGGCGGCGAACACGGCGTCGCTCTGGTGCGGCATCGAGCTGGAGACGCAGCCGTGGTCGTCGCCAGCCACGGCCACCACCCCGCCGTGCGGCGAACTGCCGTAGGCGTTGCCGTGGTGCAGCGCGTCGGCCGCGCGGTCCACGCCCGGGCCCTTGCCGTACCACATCGCAAACACGCCGTCGCAGCGCCGCTGGGGGTCGCCCTCGACGCGCTGCGTGCCAAGGACTGCGGTTGCGCCCAGCTCCTCGTTGACCGCGGGCAGGAAGCGGATGCCGGCCTTGGTGAACCGCTCGCCGGCCTTCCACACCTGCTGATCGACCGCGCCCAGCGGCGAGCCGCGATAGCCCGAGAGAAAGCCCTGCGTGGCCAGCCCCGCTGCCTCGTCGGCGCGGCGCTGCATCAGCAGCACGCGCAGCAGTGCCTGCGTGCCGGTGATGAACACCGCTCCCTGCTCGGCCCATAGGTTGTCGCCGAGCTGGTAGTCGGGGCGCACAAGTGGTCGGTCGGACATGGCGGGCCTGTTCGTTGGTGGGTGGAGGGCAGCCGGCGGGTGCAGACGCGCGCAGCGTAGAGGCCCAGGCAGAGCAAAGCATGCTCTTTTTGCCGCATTCTGGGTAGAGTTGGAGCAAGACCTTCTCGGAACTGGCGATGGCCGCGCAAGACGATCTCGATTTCTACAGCCGCAACCTGCTGCGCGAGCTGATCCGCGATTCGCGCCAGACGGTGCAGGAGCTGGCGGACGCCGTCGGCCTGTCGACCAGCCCGTGCTGGAAGCGCATCAAGGCGATGGAGGAGCGCGGCGTCATCCGCGGGTACACGGCGCGGGTGGATCCCGAGAAGGTGGGCCTGGGACTGCAGGTCATCGTCGAGGCCAACCTGGCGCGCCACCGCGAGGAGCAGGTGCGCAGCTTCGAGGACGAGATCGCTGCCATCCCCGAGATCGTGCAGTGCCTGAGCACCACGGGCGAGAGCGACTACGTGATGACGGTGATGGTGGCCGACATCAAGTGCTTCGAGCGCTTCCTGCACGAGACGCTGCTGCGCCTGCCCGGCATCACGCACGTGCGCTCGCGCATCGTGCTGCGCGAGCTGAAGGCGCAGACGCAGCTGCCGCTGGCGGCATCGGTGGCCGAACCGCGCCGCGAACGGCGGCCTTGATGCGCCGCGGGCTGTGGGGCCGCCGCTTCAACGCGTGGCCACGGGCGCGAGCGCGGCCCGGATCGCCTCCTGCAACTGCTCGCTGAAATAGGGCTTGGCGAGGAAGCCGTCCATCCCGGCTGCCTCGCAGCGTGACCAGGCCTCATCGCGGCTGTGCCCGGTGACGGCCAGGATCGGCATGCGATCCCGCCCGGTTTGCGCTTCGATGGCACGCCAGCGGGCGGCCGTTTCCGGGCCGTCCAGACCGGGCATTTCACAATCCAGCAGCACGATGTCGAAGGCCTCGGCCTGCAGGGCCTGCAGCGTCTGCGGGCCGTCGTCGGCGGTGACGACGCGGGCGCCCAGGTGCTCGAGCAGACCGGTGGCCACCAGCCGGTTGACCGGGTTGTCGTCGGCCAGCAGCACATGCACGCCAGCCAAGGGCAGCACGGGCGCACTGGCGTCAGGGGTGGCGGGTGCAGGGGCTGCCGCCACCGGTGCCAGCGCCTGCAGCAGCGCCGCCAGCAGCTTGGATAGCCGCAGCGGCTTGTAGACGCTGACCAGGTCCCCGGTGATGCTGGCCGGGGCTGCGCTCGTGATGGTCGAGCACAGCAGGATGGGCAGCGTCCCGAGGCTGCGCAAGCGCCGGGCGAGGGCGTCGAACGCGCGTGCAGCGGCTTCGTCGCTGAGCACCTGCGCGTCCACCAGCACCACGCTGCGCGGCGGCAGCGTGAGCAGGCGTGGGTCGTCGATCTGCTGCGCCTGTTCGACACGCGACAACCGCACTTGCAGCATGTCCGACACCGTCCAGTGCAGGAAGCGGTTGCTGCTGACGAGCCAGAGCGACCCCATGGGCGGCAGCGCCGGGTAGTCGTAGGGGCTGGCTGCGGGGATGGTCTGCAGCGGCAGTTCGGCCCAGAACACCGAGCCTTCGCCCGGCGTGCTGCGCGCGCCGACGCGGCCGCCCATGCGCTGTGCCAGCCGGCTGCAGATCGACAGGCCCAGGCCGCTGCCTCCGTGCACGCGTGCGGTCGTGTCGCCGACCTGCACGAAGGGCTGGAAGATCTGCGCCAGCGCCTGTGCATCGATGCCCGTGCCGCTGTCGTGCACCTCCAGGCGCACCCGGTCCGGGCCCGCGATCCTCCCGCACACCTGCACGCCGCCCTGGGCGGTGAACTTGATCGCGTTGGAGATGAGATTGGCCAGGATCTGCCGCACGCGCAGTGGATCACCAAGCACCCGGTGCGGCAGCTCGGGGTCGAAGCAGACGCCCAGCTCCAGCCCCTTGGCGTGGGCCTGCGGCGCGAACAGCTCGACGATGGCGAAGACCGTCGTGCGCAGCGGGAACTCGATGCGCTCGATCGTCAGCCGCCCCGCCTCGAGCTTGGCGTAGTCGAGCACGTCGTCAGCCAGGCTGCGCAGCATGTGGGTGCTCTGGCGCATCAGGTTGAGCAGTTCGCGCTCCTGTGCAGGCGATGCACGGGACGTCGTCAGCAGATCGGTCAGGCCGATGATCGAGTTCAGCGGCGTGCGCAACTCGTGCGTGGTGTTGACCAGCAGCAGGTTCGTCGCATTGGTGCGTGCCCGCGCCTGTTCGTGCTCCCGCGCCAGCTGCTCGGCGGCGCTCTGTTGCGCCGCGAGGACGGCCTGCCGCCGCTGGACCGACAAGGCCAGCAGGCCGCCCACCAGCGTGAACGAGGCGAGCATCGCCAGCAGGCTGGCCACCGGGTGGCCGTTGGGTGCCATGGTCGGCACCCACCAGCCCATGGCCATGGACAGCCGCACGCCGACGAACCACAGCAGGGCAGCGCCCAGCAGCGTCAGCCCGTGCCGCACCGCGCCCACAAGGATCACGCACAGCGGGTAGACCGGCAGCCACCACGTCGGCGCCCCGTCTGCGCCAGCGCCGGTGGTGGCCACCAGCACGCCGATGAAGCCCGTATAGAGCGTGCCGAGCAGGCGTACGCCGGTGAGATGGCGCGGCACGAACGGCGCGGCGCCCGCGCGCCGCGGCGCCAGCTCCACCCATGCACCGATGGCCAGCGCCAGCGCGAAGACAGTCCCGCTCAGCACCGGCAGGCGCCCGCCGGTCAGCCAATGCAGCAGCGCATGGATCGAGAGCGTGCAGGCCAGCAGGGCGCGAAAGACGTGCGCGCGCAGGCTCGCTTCGAGCGCGGGTGCGAGGTCTGGACCCTGTGCGGTTGAGGCGGTCGACTGCATGCTGCCGGAATCCAGGCGATCCGAAGGCGTCCGACTGTAAACCGGGGCGGTGTCGCTGCAGCGCGCGCATGGCGTCGGGTGCCAAACGGTGATAGGGTCAGACGTCCCCGGTTTCACGCAGGAGTTGCCATGTCCGAGATCACCGCTGCCCAGAAGGAAAAGCTGGTCGCCGAACTGCGCCAGGTCGTCGCCGATGCCGAGGAGCTGCTGCAGCTCACCGCAGGCGATGCGCGCGAGAGCGTCAGCGGCCTGCGCGAGCGCATGCAGCAGCGCCTGTCTGACGCCCGGCTGCGCCTGCTCGACCTGCAGGCCAGCGCCACCGAGAAGGCCAAGGCCGCCAGCATGGCCGCCGACGACTACGTGCACGACAACCCCTGGCGCTCGGTCGGCATCGGGGCGGGTGTGGGCTTGCTCATCGGGCTGCTGATCGGCCGCCGCTGAGGCCGCGCCTGCCGATGGCCGCGCGGGACGACGCAGGCGGGTTGCTGGCCTCGCTGCGACGGCTGGCCGACACCGGCCTGGAGACCGTCCAGGTGCGGCTGGCTCTGCTGGGCACCGAGCTCGAGCAGGAGAAGCAGCGGCTGCTCGACGCGCTCTTGCGTGCCGCACTCGGCTTGCTGCTGGCCGGCGTGGCGCTGGTGCTGGCAGTGGCCTTCGTCGTGCTGCTGCTGCAAGAGGGCTACCGGCTGGCGGCGCTGGGTGTGCTGACGCTGCTCTTTGCTGCGGCGGCGGCCTGGCTGCTGCACCGTGCGCGTGTGGCTCTGCGCAGCGGCGACGGCGGGCCGTTTGCGCTCAGCCTGGCTGAACTGCGGCGCGACCGCGCGCGCGTCGAGCCTGCGCCCGGCCCGGACACCACGCACGAATCCAGGCCGTGAGCAAGCCGGTGCAGCGGCTGCCCCTGGCGCTGCGGCAGCAGCAGTTGCTGGCGCGCAGTGCCGAATTGCGCACGCGGCTGGAAACACAGGTGCAGCCCCTGCAACGGCCGCTGCACTGGGCAGACATGGGCCGCCAGGCCTGGCAATGGGTGTGCGCCCGTCCAGCCATCCCCCTGGGCGTTGCAGCCGCCGTGCTGATCGCACGCCCACGCCGCGCCTGGGGCCTTGGCATGTCGCTGTGGTGGGGCTGGCGCCAGTGGCGCCGCCTGCAGCACTGGCTGGACGGCGGTGCGCCCAGCCGCGGCCGCTGACGCCGCTTCAGCCGCCTGCAGCCAGGCGCGCCGGCGTCAGGCGCGCGGGGTCCAGGCCCTGGGTGCGCAGCGGCTCGGGAAGGGCCTCATCGAGCAGCAGGCTGGCCCCCAGGGCGGCGGCACCGACTGCGCTCTGGATGCCCCAGCCCCCCTGGCCCGCGAACCAGAAGAAGGCTCGCTGGCGGGGGTCCGGGCCGATGGCCGGTTCGCCGTCTGCCGTGAAGCTGCGCAGTCCGGCCCAGGTGCGGTGCGGGCGTCGGATGGAGAGTGTGGTGTCGCGCTGGATGGCGTCGATGGCCAGTGCGATGTCGAGTTCCTCGGGCTGTACGTCGTGGGCAGGCACCGGGTCGGCGTTGGCCGGCGAACCCAGCAGCCGGCCCGCGTCGGGCTTGATGTACCAGTCATCGGCAACGCTGGCCACCGTGGGCCAGCCGCGCGTGTCGACGTCTGCGGGCGCGTCGAAGGTGAAGGCGCTGCGGCGCAGCGGCTGGATGCCAAGAGGCATCACCCCGCAGGCCCGCGCGACGTCGTCGGCCCAGGCGCCGGCGGCGTTGACGAGCACGCGTGCACGCAGCACGCGGCCGTCGGCCAGGTGCAGCTGCCAGCCCGAGCCGTCGTGTGTGGCCGACTGCAGCCGCGCCTCCAGCCACAGCGTGGCGCCGGCGCTGCGGGCGCCGCGCAGAAAGCCCTGGTGCAAGGCGTCGACGTCGATATCCAGCGCGTGCTCTTCCCACAACGCGCCCAGCAGACCCTGCGCGCGCAGTACCGGCACGCGGGCGAGCGCGGCGGTGGCGCTCAGCCGCTCGATGGCCGTGCCGCTGGTCAGCAGGCCGTCGCGCAGGGCGTCGAGCTGGGCCTGCTGGCCTTCCCAGGCGGCGTAGAGCGCACCGCGCGGCCCGACCAGCGGCACGGCCGCAAAGCCCGGAGGTGGCGCCTGCAGGAAGGCGCGGCTGGCGCGGGTGAGGGCGCGCGCCTGCGGCGGGCCGTAGCTCTCCATGAACATCGCAGCACTTCGCCCCGTGCTGTGCAGTCCGGGCTGGCTTTCGGCTTCCAGCAGCAGCACGCCGGCCCGCGGCGCGAGCGCATGCGCCAGGCTGGCGCCGGCAATGCCCGCGCCGACGATGACGAAGTCGTGCGCGGGGGTCATGCGCAGCGGGTCGCGGGTCGGGCAGGCATCACGCGCGCTCGCGCATCAGCGTGCTCTTGCCGAACAGGCTCTCGACCAGATCGACGGCCAGTTCGGCGGTCTTGTTGCGCAGGTCCAGCGCCGGGTTGAGCTCGACGATGTCCAGGCTCGCCAGGCGCCCGCTGTCGGCGATCATCTCCATGCACAGCTGCGCCTCGCGGTAGGTGGGCCCGCCGGGCACCGGAGTGCCTACGCCGGGCGCGATCTCGGGGTCGAGGAAGTCGACGTCGAAGCTCAGGTGCAGGTGGGTGTTGGCGTCCAGCGTGGCCAGTGCCAGCTCCATCGTGTGGCGCATGCCCATCTCGTCGATGAAGCGCATGTCGAAGACCTCCAGGCCGGCCTCGTGCACGAAGCGCTTCTCGCCCGGGTCGACGCTGCGCACGCCGATCTGGCGCACGCTGCGTGCGCCGATCGACGGCACCTGGTCACCCAGCGCCAGCAGTGCGGCCGGTCCGTGGCCGCACAGGCAGGCCAGCGGCATGCCGTGCAGGTTGCCGCTGGGCGTCAGCGTGCTGGTGTTGAAGTCGGCATGCGCGTCCAGCCACAGCACCCGCAGGCGCTTGCCCGCTGCTCGGCAGTGCTGCGCCACCGCGGCGATGCTGCCGACAGCCAGGCTGTGGTCGCCGCCCAGCAGGATGGGCAGTCGCCCCTGCTGCAGCTCGGCCCGCACGGCTTCGCGCACCGCGGTGCACCAGGCCGTGACTTCGGGCAGGTGGCGGTAGCCGTCCACTGCGGCCTGGCCGGGGTTGGGCGGGCCGCTCAGGTTGCCGCGGTCGGCGACGTCGACACCGTGCGCCTGGAAGGCGGCCTGCAGCCCGGCCACGCGCAGCGCCTGCGGGCCCATCCGCGCGCCCAGTGTGCTGGCGCCGATGTCGGTGGGGGCCCCGATCAGGCTGACATGCGGGTTCATGGCAGATCCCTGCGGATGGACGAGTCAGATGTCCTCGGCGAACTCGCCGGTCTGCGTGGGCGGCAGGTCGAAGCCGTAGTGCGCCGCCAGCACCTCCCAGGCCTCCTCGGCGGTCTCGACGTAGTGGAAGAGGTGCAAATCCTCGGCGGCGATCATGCCCATGTCGACCAGGTGCTGGAAGTTGATCAGCGCCTGCCAGTACGCACGCCCGAAGAGCATGATGGGGCGGCGCCGGCTCTTGCCGGTCTGCACGAGCGTCATCGTCTCGAACAGCTCGTCGAGCGTGCCGAAGCCGCCTGGAAAGCACACCAGCGCGATGCTGCGCATCACGAAGTGCATCTTGCGCAGCGCGAAGTAGTGGAACTGGAAGCACAGCTGCGGCGTGATGTAGGCGTTGGGCGCCTGCTCGTGCGGCAGCACGATGTTCAGCCCGATGCTGCGGCCGCCGACTTCATGCGCACCGCGGTTGCCCGCCTCCATGATGCCCGGGCCGCCGCCGGTGACGACGTAGATCGGCGTCTCGAGCGAGCGCGAGCGTGTCGTCACGATGGCCGCAAAGCGCCGCGCCTCGTCGTAGTAGCGGCTCATCGCCACCGCCATCTCGGCACGGCCGATCGCGGCGGCGTCGCCCGCAGCACGTGCGTCAACCAGGCTCTGGCGGGCGTGATCGGGCTGCTGGATGCGCGCGCTGCCGTAGATGACGACGGTGGCCTCGATGCCCAGCTCCTGCTGCACCATCTCGGGCTTGAGCAGCTCGAGCTGCATGCGCACGGGTCGCAACTCCTCGCGCACGAGGAAGTCGACGTCGGTGAAGGCCAGCCGGTAGCTGCTCTCGGGGCCGTCGTAGCGCCCGCTGGGCTGCGGCTGGCGGGCCTCCTGCTCGGCGCTGGCGAAGTTGCGCGCGGGCAGCCTGTGGGTGGGGTTGGAGTCGCTCATCGGGGCGCGCCCGGTGGTGGTGCCGCCGGGCTTGGTTCGGAGTTCGGGGCGCCGCAGACAGGGCACGCGGCCTGGCGTGCCAGGCGCAGCGTCTGCGTGTCCATCGTTCGTGCATCCAGCAGCAGCAGCCGGCCCGCCAGCGGTTGCCCGCAGCCGGCCAGCAGCTGCAGGGCCTGCGCAGCCTGCATGCTGCCGATGATGCCCACCAGCGGCGCGAACACCCCCATCGTTGCACAGGCCACTTCTTCGACCCGGCCCGCGGGCGGGAAGACGCAGCCGTAGCAGGGGGAGTCGGCGTTGCGCAGATCGAAGACGGCGAGCTGGCCATCAAAGCCGATCGCCGCGCCGCTGACCAGCGGCACGCGGTGGCGTACGCAGGCGGCGTTGACGAGTTGGCGGGTGGCGAAGTTGTCGCTGCAGTCCAGCACCACATCGGCGGCGGCCACCAGCGTGTCCAGCAGCGCGGCGTCGGCGCGGCAGCACAGGGTCTGCAACTGCGGGTCGGGGTTGAGGCGGCGCACGCTGTGCGCGGCCGAGTCGGCCTTGTGCAGGCCCACGCGCGAGCGATCGTGGGCGATCTGGCGCTGCAGGTTGGTCGCGTCGACGGTGTCGTCGTCGACGAGCGTGATGTGGCCCACGCCTGCGCTGCCCAGGTACAGCGCCACCGGCGAGCCCAGGCCGCCGGCGCCGATCACGAGGGCGTGGCCGGCCAGAAGGCGCTGCTGTCCGGCCACGCCGATGTCCTCCAGCAGCAGGTGCCGCGAATAGCGCAGCAGTTGATCGTCGGTCATGCGGTCCGGATGGACGAAGCCCGCCGTGCGGGCGGGCTTCGGTGGCTTTGTGGGCAGCGGTGCGGGCTCAGTTCGTCGATTCGGTCTTGCGCTCGGCCCCGGTCTTGCTGGCGACCACTGGCTGGCCGCGCAGCCGGTTCAGCGCCTGCTGCAGCGGGAAATCCTCGGCGCTGCCGAATTCGGGCAGCGGCTTGGGCGGCTCCTTGGCCTTGGCCTGCTGCTCCTCGAGCTTCTTCACTGCCTCTTCACGCGCCTTTTCGCGCGCGGGATCCTTGACTTCGTCCTTGCCCTGCAGATGTTTCTCCAGATCGGCCTCGCGCATGCGCAGCGCGGCATAGACGTTGCCCTCGGCCGTCTCGTCGAGCCAGACGTCGGGCACGATGCCCGTGGCCTGGATGCTGCGCCCGTTGGGCGTGAAGTAGCGTGCGGTGGTGATCTTGAGCGCGGTGTCCGGCCCCAGGCGCCGCTCGGTCTGCACCGAGCCCTTGCCGAAGGTCTGCGCGCCCATGATCACCGCGCGCTTGTGGTCCTGCAGCGCACCGGCGACGATCTCGCTGGCCGAGGCCGAGCCCTCGTTGACCAGCACCACCAGCGGCACCGTCTTGATTGCCGCGGGCAGGCGGCGCAGCGGGTCGGCGCCGCCGCGGCGCAGGTAGAACTCGGGCGAGGCCTTGAAGGTCGCTCGTGAATCGGCCACCTGGCCGTTGGTGCTGACCACGGTCACGTCCGGCGGCAGGAAGGCCGCGGCCAGGCCGACGGCCCCGTCGAGCAGGCCGCCCGGGTCGTTGCGCAGGTCGAGCACCAGGCCCTTGAGCTTGGGGTCCTGCTGGAAGAGCTCGCCGACCTTGCGCACGAAGTCGTCGACCGTGCGCTCCTGGAACTGGCTCACCCGCACCCAGGCGTAGCCGGGCTCGACCATCTTCGCGCGCACGCTCTGCACGCGGATCTCCTCGCGCACGATGGTCACCGGGAAGCTGCGGCTCTCGCTCTTGCGAAAGACCGTCAGGACCACCTTGGTGTGCGGGTCGCCGCGCATGCGCTTGACGGCCTGATCGACCGACAGGCCCTTGACCGCCGTGTCGTCGATGCGGGTGATCAGGTCGCCGGACTTGAGGCCGGCGCGAAACGCCGGTGAGCCCTCGATCGGCGAGACGACCTTCACCAGGCCGTCCTCCATGCTCATCTCGATGCCGATGCCGACGAACTTGCCGCCGATGCTCTCGCGGAATTCCTTGTAGGACTTCTTGTCGAAGTAGGCCGAATGCGGGTCCAGTCCCGACACCATGCCGGCGATCGCGTCGTTGATGAGCTTCTTCTCGTCGACCGGCTCGACGTAGTCGGTCTTGATGATCTCGAAGACATCGGCGAGCTGACGCAGCTCGGCCACCGGCAGCGGCGACAGCGCCCCGTGCGCTGCGGCCTGCAGTTGCAAGGTGGTCAGCGCGCCGGCCAGGCCGCCAACCAGCAACAGACCCGCGACTCTCAGTTTGGCACCCATCTCAGATGCGCCTCCACGCCCACGCCCGGGCGAAACAACAGACGATTGCAGGGATGAACGCAGCACGGCCCATGCCGGTGCACATCTGCGGTTCAGTATAGGACCGGCATCCGCTCGGAGTGGCCGCATGGACAAAAGTTGCAGCCGCCGAAGCGGTGCTTTGCCGCGCCCGCGTGCAGGCCGCGCCGGCTCAGGCGTGCTGGCGCGGGAAGGTCACGACGTGGTCGACGGCCGGGCGGATGCCGATCCACTCGCCGATCTGGTGGTCGTGGTGGCTGGGCACATGCGCCATCACCTGCTCGCCGCTGGCCAGGCGCAGCGTGTAGAGGAACTCCGCGCCGCGGAAGGCCTTGCGCTCGATGCGCGCCTTCACCGGCGAGGCGTCGTCGTGGACGATGTCGTCGGCGCGCAGCAGCAGGTCGCACTCGCCGCAGGGGAAGGCGTCGGGCAGCGGGCACTCGTGCATGTCGCACAGGTCGCCCAGCGGCGTGTGAAGCACCGGCGCCGCGCCTTCGCGCCCTGTGCCCTCGATGCGCGCCGGTGCGAACACCCCGTGGCCGATGAACTGCGCCACGAAGCGGCTGGCCGGCCGGTGGTAGAGGTGGTAGGCGTCGTCCCACTGCTCGAGGCGGCCGCCCTGCATGACGCCGATCAGGTCACCCACCGCGAAGGCCTCGAGCTGGTCGTGCGTGACGAAGAGGGCCGTCGTGCCGCTCTCCTTCAGGATGGCGCGCACTTCCTGCGCCAGGCGCTCGCGCAGATCCACGTCCAGGCTGGAGAAGGGCTCGTCCAGCAGCAGCAGCTGCGGGGCCGGGGCCAGCGCCCGCGCCAGCGCGATGCGCTGCTGCTGCCCACCCGAGAGCCGGTGTGGTGCGCGCCGCGCCGTGTGCGCCAGGCCCACCAGATCCAGCATCTGCGTCACCCGCCGTGCCCGCTCGCTGCGCCCCAGGTGCTGCAGCCCGAAGGCGACGTTGTCGGCTACGCTCAGGTGCGGGAAGAGCGCGTAGTCCTGGAACACCATGCCGATGCGCCGCGCCTCGGGTGCGAGATGAATTCCCGCGCTGGCGTCGCTCAGTACCGCGCCGGCCATGCGGATCCGCCCGGCCTGCACGCGCTCGAGGCCGGCAACCGCGCGCAGCAGCGACGTCTTGCCGCAGCCGGAGGGGCCGATCAGCACGCCGATCTGCCCCTGCCGCAAGCCCAGGCTGACCGCCTCGACGGCCGCACGCGCCTGGCTTGCGCGCGTGTAGCGTACCGAGACGCCTTCGAGGTGCAGGAACATGCGCTCGATCATAATCGCCCGATAAGAATGCGGATCGTTCTCATCTTTGACATTGCGCAAGTCCCGGCCAGCGCGACGACCGGGCCATGCGCGCGCTGCTGACGACGTTGTGCCTCGTCCTGGCGCTGCCCGTGCTGGGCGTGCTGGGTGCGTGGTTCGCCGCCGATGCCGCGGCGTGGGCCGTGCTGGAGCATCAGGTGCACACGGTGTTGCCCGACTACGCGCTGCAGTCGCTGCTGCTGGCCGTGGGCGTGGCGGTGGGCGTGATGGCGGTGGGGGCCGGTGCGGCTGCAGCGGTGACGCTGTTCGAGTTTCCGGGCCGGCGGGTCTTCGAATGGGCGCTGCTGCTGCCGCTGGCCATGCCGGCCTACGTGCTCGCCTATGCCTGGACCGACGCCCTGCAGTACAGCAGTCCGCTGCAGTCTGGATTGCGCCAGATGCTGGGCGTGCGCGGTGCGCTGTGGCCCGACGTGCGCAGCCTCTGGGGTGCGGTGCTGCTGTTCGTGCTCTGTCTCTACCCCTATGTCTACCTGTTGGCGCGCACGGCGCTGGGTGAGCGCGCGGTGCAGCTGCTCGAGGCCGCGCGCCTGCTCGGGGCAGGTCCGCGCCGGCGCATCCTGGGCGTGGCGCTGCCGCTGGCGCGGCCGGCCATCGCCGCGGGGGTGGCGCTGGCCATGATGGAGACCCTGGCCGACTACGGCGTCAGTGCGTACTTTGGCCTGGCCACCTTCAGCACGGGCATCCTGAAGGCCTGGATGGTGATGAACGACGGCACCGCGGCGGCGCAGCTCGCCTCGGTGCTGCTGGCTGTGGTGGCGCTGCTGCTCACCGTCGAGCGCGCGGCGCAGAAGCGCCTGCGCTTTGCCGCCAGCCGCGGCGGCGCCAGCCACACGGCAGATGCCCGCCCGCTGCCCCTGCATGGGGCAGCGGGCGGGCTGGCCTTCCTGCTGTGCGCGTTGCCGGTGCTGCTGGGCTTCGTGCTGCCGGTGGCCTGGCTGGCCTGGATGCTGTGGCAGGAGGCGTACAACGCCGAACTCGGCCTGCCGCTGGTGCGCTTTGTGCAGTGGGCGTGGTCGACGCTGCGCCTGGCCAGTCTGGCCGCCGTGCTGGCCGCCGCCCTGGCGTTGGCCGTGGCCTTTGCCATGCGCCGTGGCGGCAGGGGCCCGCTGCAGGCCGCGGCACGACTGCTGGCGCTGGGCTATGCGGTGCCCGGCGCAGTGATTGCCGTGGGCATCCTGCTGCCCGCAGGCTGGCTGCAGCACCGCTGGCCCGAGGCGCCGGTGGCCGCCATCGTCACCGGCACGCTGTTCGGGCTGATGTACGCCTATCTCGCGCGCTTCTCGTCGGTGGCCTTGCAGTCCATCGAATCCGGCTACGCGCGCGTGCCGCTGTCAGTCGACGAGACCGCGCGCATGCTGGGCGCCGACGCCTCGCGCGTATTTGCCCGCCTGCACCTGCCGCTGCTGCGCCGCTCGGCCCTGGCGGCGGCGCTGCTGGTCTTCGTCGACGTGATGAAGGAACTCCCCGCCACACTCGTGCTGCGCCCCTTCGGCAGCGACACGCTGGCCGTCGTGGCCTTCAACTTCGCCCGCGATGAACGCCTTGGCGAGGCGGCGCTGCCTTCATTGGCCATCGTCGCCGTCGGCCTGCTGCCGGTGATGCTGCTCTCCCGCGCGTTGCGCAGCGGGGGCACGGCGCGCGGCTGACGTTCAATCTCTGGCCCCGGGGTGCTGCTGGCGCCCCCGGCAGGAATCGAACCTGCATCTGAGACTTAGGAGGTCCCCGTTCTATCCATTGAACTACGGCGGC
>JADZCL010000069.1 GCA_020851615.1 Rubrivivax sp. | reverse complement strand
CGAGCATCGCCACGCGCGGCCCCGTGACCGACGAGGTGACGACGATGCGCCCGCCCCGTGCGCCAAGCGCGGGCAATGCAGCCTGCGTCAACCAGAAGCAGCTCTCCAGATTGAGGGCCAGCGTCTGGCGCAGGGTCGCCGCGTCCAGCGCGTCCAGGCCTGCCCAGGGGCAGCCGCCCGCGTTGTGCACGAGGACCTGCAGCCCGCCCCAGGCCGCAAGCGTCTGCGCAACGACTGCGCGGCACCCCGCTTCATCCGCCGTGAACGCGATCGCCTGCGCGCGCAGGCCCCGCTCGCACAGCCCTTGCGCCACGGCTTCGGCGGCGTCCACGGTGCGGTTGGCCAGCATCACCGCTGCGCCCGCCTCGGCCAGCCGGGTGGCGATGGCCGCGCCGATGCCGCGCCCCGCGCCGGTGACCAGCGCGACCTTGCCGTCGAGGCGGAAAGCCTTCATGCGCTGCCGCGGCCAGTCAGTTCGGCGCAGAACTCGCGCAACACCTGGAGCCAGCGCGCCGTGTCGTCAGCGGTGGTCGCGGGGCACATCAGCAGCATGCAGTGGAACGGCGTGATGAGGACGCCGCGGTTCATGAAGTACACGTGCAGCAGCGATTCCAGCACGTCGTTGCGGCTGCTGCGGAACTCGGCGGCATTGCGCGGCGGATCGGCCACGAACATCGTCTCCAGCCGTGCGCCCAGTTGCACCACACACCACGGCAGGCCATGCTCGGCAATGACCGCACGCGAGGCCTGCGCCAGGTCGTGCGCAAGCCGCGTCATGTGGGCAAAGGCCGGCGGCGTCAGCACCTCGCCAAGCACGGCACGTACCGCCGCCACCTGCAGCGCGCTGCCCGCCAGCGTGCCGCCAAAGCCCAGGTGCGCGCTCTGCCGCACCTCGACCGGGTTGACCTTGGGGACGGCCTGCCAGAGCCGCTCGGCAACCGCCTGGCTGGCCCCGTACAGGCCCACCGGCACGCCACCACCGACCGCCTTGCCGACGACGAAGAAGTCGGGGTCCAGATGATCGCGCCCCGTGACGCCGCCCGGGCCACTCGAGAAGGTGTGCGTTTCGTCGTAGACAAGCAGCGTGCCGGTGTCGCGCGTGGCGCGCCGCAGCTCGGCCAGGAAGTCCGGCAGCGGCTCGAACATGCCGAAGTTGGTCATGAAGGGCTCGGCCAGCACGCAGGCGACGTCACCCGGTGCCAGTGCCGCACGCAACGCCGCCACGTCGTTGTAGGGCACGACCTTGGAGACCCTGGCGTGGTCGACCGCGTTGGCGTGGATGCCGTTGCGCAGCACGACCCGGCCTTGCGGATCGAGCGCGACGTGCGCCTCCTCGACCGAGCCGTGGTAGCAGCCATCGAAGACCAGCACCTTGGTGCGCCCGCTGATCATGCGCGCGATGCGGATCACCGCGCGGTTGGCGTCGCTGGCCGAGGTCGTGAAGCCCCAGTAGGGCAGGCCAAAGCGACGCGTCAGTTCCTCACCGACCCAGGCCGCAGCCTCGGTGGGCAGCATGAGTGTGGCGCCATGCGCAAGCTGCCCGGCCACGGCCTGCGTGATCGCCGGGTTGGCGTGACCACACATGCCGCCGGTGTCGCCAAGGCAGAAGTCGACATAGTCCAGGCCGTCGACGCAGCGCAGCCGTGCGCCCTGGGCCGAGCGCACCGCCAGCGGAAAGCCCCCCGCCCAGCGCCGCATCCAGTGCGAAGGCGCCCCATAGAGGTAGTGCGCCTGCCCAGCCGCATAGGCCGCGCGCGAGTTGGGGTGCGCCTTTGCAAAGCGCGCCTGCTCGCGCGCCAGCGCATCCTGCAGGGCCCGTGTGTCCAGCCGGGTCATCGCCCCTCCCGCCGCGCGCCTTCAGCGCCCTTCGATCTCGGCGACCGCACCGTCCAGCGCATCGCAGAGGTGGTCGATCTCGGTGCGGGCGATCGTCAGTGCCGGCGACAGGATGATGTTGGCCCCCGAGGTGCGCACCATGGCGCCGCGCCGATACGCGCTGCGCGCGATGGCGCCGATCTCCTTGGCCCCGCGCGGCAGCGGCGTCTTCCTGCCTTGATCGGCCACCAGTTCCAGGCAGGCCATGAGGCCGACGCCACGCACGTCGCCGATCAGGCGCGAGCGGCTGGCGAGGTCGCGCAGCCGTGCCATCAGATGCTCGCCCTGGCGGGCGGCATTGCCGACGACGTCTTCACGCTCGAGGATGTCCAGGGTGGCAAGGCCCGCAGCCGCAGCCACCGGGTGACCGCTGTAGGTGTAGCCGTGGCCGATCGAACCCAGGCTGGCATCGCCCTTCATGAAGCCTTCGGCCACGCGCGTGCCGACGGCCGTCACCCCAAGCGGCAGGTAGCCCGCCGAGACGCCCTTGGCCAGGCACCAGAGGTCGGCCTTGACGCCCCACATGCGCGTGCCGAACCAGTGTCCCGTGCGGCCAAAGCCGGTGACGACCTCGTCTGCGATCAGCAGCACGCCGTGCTTGTCGCAGACCTTGCGGATCAGCGGCCAGTAGTTGGGCGGCGGCACGATCACGCCGCCGGCGCCCTGCACCGGCTCGGCGATGAAGGCCGCGACGGTGTCCGCGCTCTGGAAGGTGATCTCGCGGTCCAGCAGTTCGGCGCAGATCTCGGCCAGCCGCTCGGGATTGTCGGTGTAGGGGTTGCGGTAGAGCCAGGGCGTGTCGACGTGGAAGCAACCCGGCAGCAGCGGCTCGTAGGCGCGGCGGAAGTTGGTGTTGCCGTTGACGCTGGCGCCGCCGAAGTGCACGCCGTGATAGCCCTGGCGCAGCGCGATGAACTTGACGCGGTCGGCCTGCCCCTGCAGCTTCCAGTACTGGCGCGCAACCTTGAGCGCCGTCTCGACCGCGTCCGAGCCGCCGTTGCCCAGCAGCACCGCGGCCACGCCGTCGGGCTCCATCAGCTTGACCAGGCGTGTCGACAGCTCGATCGCGCGCGGATGCGTGGTGCCCCGGAAGGTGTTGTAGAAGGCCAGCTCGTCGAGCTGGGCCACGATGGCGTCACGGATCTCGCGCCGCCCGAAGCCGAGGTTGGCGCTCCAGAGCCCACCCACGCCGTCCACCATCTTGTGGCCGTCGATGTCCCAGATCCAGCTGCCCTCGCCGCGCTCGATGATGTCCGGCGGCTGCTCGCGCATGCCCTGGGGGTGCGCCATCGGGTGCCACAGGTACTTCGCATTGGCGGCCTTCAGCTCGTCCTTGCTCATGCGTGACATGGTCAATCCTCCAGGGTGATGCGCAGACGCGCCGCGATCGCAGCCAGCGTGCCGTCGACATCGCGCAGATCGAAGAACTGGGTCTGCAGACCCGCCCGCTGCCCACCGGCGATGTTGCGGAACTGGTCGTCGACGAACAGGATGCGCTCGGCCGGCACGCCCAGGCCCTGCACGCCCAGCGCGTAGGCGCGCGGATCGGGCTTGAGGATGTGCGTGTGCGTGGCGTCGACGACGACATCCATCTCGCGCAGCACGTCCATGCGCGAGAGGAAGTCGCGGCCGTTGAAGAGCTCGAGCTCGTTGCTGAGGATGCCGACCTTGAGGCCCTTGGCACGTGCGCGCAGGATGAGCTGGCGCATCTCCGGGCGCACGACGGCGTTGGGGTCGGTGTGGCGCAGCCGGGTGAGCATGGCCAGCATGTCCCAGCCCGGGTTGCCAGATGCCTCGCCGATCTCGCGCGCGCGCTGTGCCCAGTAGTCGCGCTCGGTGATCTCGTCGTGCTGCATCGTGCGCCAGAGCGCGTCGGTCTCGGGCGCGATCGGGCCCAGCCAGGTCAGGCTGCCCGCGGGCAGGCCCAGGTCGGCCTCGGTCTGGCGGTGGCGCTCGAACATCGAGACACTGATCACGCTGCCGAAGTCCAGCAGCAGCGCCTGCGGTGTAGTGGTGCGGATGCTCATGACAGGGCCACGCTCACGAGCTTGATCTCGGTGCAGCCGAGCAGGCCTTCCAGCCCACTCTCGTGTCCGTAGCCGCTGTCCTTGATCCCGCCAAAGGGAGTCTCCGGCTGCGAGATGCCGAAGTGGTTGATGCCCACCATCCCGGCCTGCAGCTCCTGGCTCAGGCGGTGCGCGGTGGCCAGATCCCGGGTGAACCCGTAGGCCGCCAGGCCATAGGGCAGCGCATTGGCGCGAGTGATCGCCTCGTCGAGCGTGTCGAAGGCATCCAGCAGCCCGATCGGGCCGAAGGGCTCCTGCTGCTGCAGCATGCACTCGGGCGGCGCGTCCTCGATGATCGTCGGCGGGTAGAACCAGCCCGGCCGCGCCAGGCGCTGGCCGCCGCACAGCAGCTCGGCGCCATGCTCGAGCGCATCGTCGACCAGGACCTGCATCTGCGTGCAGCGCCGTTCGTGGATCAGCGGGCCGACCTGCGTGCCTTCGGCCAGGCCGTTGCCCAGCACCAGCGCCTGCGCACCGGCGACGAAGCCGGCGCGGAATTCGTCCAGCCGTGCCCGCTGCACCAGAAAGCGGACCGGTGACGCGCAGACCTGACCCGCATTGCGGAACTTGGCCTGTACGGCCAGCTTCACCGCCGCGGCGATGTCGGCATCGCCGCACACGATCACCGGCGCGTGGCCGCCCAGCTCGGCCGTGTAGCGCTTCATGTGGCGTGCCGCGAGTTCGCCGAGCTGCTTGCCCACGGGCACCGAACCCGTGAACGAGACCTTGGCGATCACCGGACTGGCGATCAGTGTCGACGAGATCTCCGCCGGATTGCCCATCACCACGCCCAGGGCGCCCTTGGGCAGACCCGCGTCATGGAAGGCCCTGGCCATTTCGAGGCAGGTGGCTGCCACCTGTTCGTCGGGCTTGATGATCACGCTGCAGCCCGCGGCCAATGCCCCACCCAGCTTGCGCGCGGGCAGGTTGGCGGGGAAGTTCCAGGGCGTGAACGCGGCCACCGGGCCGACCGGCACGCGCAACACGGTCTGGCTGGCGACGCCAGGCAGGCGCGGCGGTACGCCGCGCGCGGCCAGGCGCTTGGCCTCTTCGGCGAGGAAGTCGATGATGTCGGCCGCCAGCTGCACCTCGCGCAAGGCCTCGGGCAAAGGCTTGCCCTGCTCGAGCGTGAGGACATGCGCGATTGCCGCGGCACGCTCGCGCAGCAACGCCGTGGCGCGCGTGATGACGCGAAAGCGCTCCAGCGGCAGCTGGCGCGACCAGCTTGCAAAGCCGCGCCCCGCGGCGTCCAGGGCAGCCTGCAGGTCGGCAGGGCCAGCACCGGCATATTCGGCCAGCACGCTGCCGTCGGCCGGGTTGCGCACCTGCACGCGCTGCGCTGAACGGCCCTCGACGAACTGGCCGTCGATGTACAGACGACTGGCGGGATAGCTCATTGGCGGCCTCGATGAAGGGTTCGTGGACGACTCCGGGGGTGGGCTGCGGGTCGGCCTGGACCGCCAGGCGACGCACGCCGCGGCGGATGGAACATATTCGGGTTGATTTGTTTCGTTGTCAACAAGTATTCACCCGACCCCACTCCCACGTTCGCCAGACGGATTCGTTGTCAACAAGCGTGTGTCCTGCGACTACACTGCACCGGGCCGCAGCCGGAGAAGAAGGATCGTGCCACCCCCCGCCAAGATCGCCCGCAGCGCTCCCACCAAGGCCACTGCCACCAAGGCCGCACGAGGGGTCCGCGAGGTGCCTGCCCCGCGCCGCGTGGCCATCATGCGCGCCAATCTGGGGCCCATGGGCAGGCTCGAGGATTTCATCCCTTACAAGCTCTCGGTGGTGGCCAACCGGGTGTCGCAGTCGATCGGGCGCCTGTTCGAATCGCGCTTCAACATCCAGATGCCCGAGTGGCGGATCATCATGGCACTGTACGCCTATGGGGATCTGGTCTTCAACGAGGT
>JADZCL010000068.1 GCA_020851615.1 Rubrivivax sp. | reverse complement strand
TCCATGATGCGCTCGACCTCGATGAGCCTGTTCGCGCGCAGCGTGCCGCCGGTCGAGACCAGGTCGACGATGGCGTCGGCCAGGCCCGTGAGCGGGGCCAGTTCCATGCTGCCGTAGAGCTTGATCAGGTCGACGTGCACGCCCTTGTCGGCGAAGTGCTCGCGTGCCAGCCGCGTGTACTTGGTTGCCACGCGGATGCGCGAACCCTGGCGCACGGCGCTCTGGTAGTCGAAGTCGGCACGCGTGGCCACCGACAGGCGGCAGCGTGCGATCTTCAGGTCCAGCGGGCGATACAGGCCGTGGCTGTCGTGCTCGAGCAGCACGTCCAGACCGGCCACGCCGAGGTCGGCGCCGCCCTGCTGCACGTAGGTCGGCACGTCGGCGGCGCGCACCAGCACGACGCGCACGTCCGAGCGGGTCGTTCCGATGATGAGCTTGCGGCTCTTCTCGGGGTCCTCGAGCAGTTCGATCCCCGCCGCGCGCAGCATCGGCATCGAGTCGTCGAGGATGCGCCCCTTGCTGAGCGCCAGCGTGATCACCCGCGCGCGCCGGCGGCGTACTCCGCCGGGGTCAGGGTGGTCATCGACAGCGCGTGGATCTCCTCGCGCATGCGCTCGCCGAGTGCGCCGTAGACACGCTGGTGGCGGCGGATGCGCGAGAGCCCCTCGAACTCGGCCGAGACGATGGTGGCGAAGAAGTGGCGCCCGTCGCCGTCGACGACGACGTGCGTGCAGGGCAGGGCGGCGGCGATGTACTCGCGCACCTGGTCGGGGGAGGGCTCACCCATGGCTTCAGCCAAGCTCCTTCTGATTGACGATCACACGCGCGGCGATGCCGTAGGCGATGGCCTCCTCGGCGTTCATCCAGTAATCGCGCTCCATGTCGGCGCGCACCTTCTCCGGCGGCTGCCCGGTCTCGCGCGCGATCACACCGGCCAGGCGCTCGCGCACCTTGATGATCTCCTTGGCCTGGATGGCGATGTCGGTGGCACGCCCGCCGGCACCGCCTGCCGGCTGGTGGATCATGAAGCGCGTGTTGGGCAGGCACAGGCGGCGCTCGCGCGGGGCGGCCAGGAAGATGTGCGTGGCTGCGCTCGCCACCCAGCCCGTGCCGATGCAGGTCACCGGCGCGCGCACGAAGCGGATCATGTCGTGCACCGCGTCGCCGCTCTCGACGTGGCCGCCGGGGCTGGAGATGAGCAGGCGGATCGGGGCGTCGCTGTCCTGTGCCAGCAGGATCAGCCGCTCGCACACGCTGCGCGCCAGCTTGTCGTCGATCTCGCCGAAAACGAGCACGAAGCGCGACTCGAGCGCCAGCCGCTCGGTCATGCCCGACGCACGCTCCTTCTTCTCGGCCTTGTCGCTCTTGTCGGGCTTGGCGGGCTTGTCGTCGTCGGCTGCGCGGCCGGCGAAAAAGTGGGTCATGGCGGATGCTCCTCGTTCGGCGGGAATTGTCGCTCAAGGCCTGTCGCCAGCCGCCCGTGGGGTGGGGTTGCTCAGGCGCGCAGCTTGTAGCCGCGGCGCAGCAGTTCCAGCGCGACGCCGGCGACGAGTACGAAGCAGCCGCCAACGACGGCCAGGCTCAGCCAGGGTGAGACGTCGCTGTGGCCGAAGAAGCCGCGCCGGAAGCCGTCGATCATGTAGAAGAAGGGGTTGAGGTGGCTCACCGCCAGCCACAGCGGCGGCAGCGACTGCACCGAATAGAACACCCCCGAGAGCATGGTCATGGGCATGACGATGAAGTTCTGGAAGGCCGCCATCTGGTCGAACTTCTCCGCCCACAGCCCGGCGATCAGCCCGAGCGAACCCAGCATGGCGGCGCCCAGCGCAGCGAAGACGACGATCCACCCCGGCTCGACCACGCGCAGCGGCGCAAACCACAGGGTGACCAGCAGCACCCCCGCGCCCACCGCCGCGCCGCGCAGCATGGCCGCACCGACGTAAGCGACAAACCAGGCGGCGTGCGACAAGGGGGTGACGAGCAGGAAGACGAGGTTGCCGGTGATCTTGCTCTGGATCAGCGAGCTGCTGGTGTTGGCGAAGCTGTTCTGCAGCACGCTCATCATCACCAGGCCCGGGATCAGGAAGCTCGTGTAGCGCACGCCGGGAAAGACCTCGATGCGGTCCTCCAGCACCTGGCCGAAGATGAGCAGGTACAGCACCGAGGTCAGCACCGGCGCGGCCACGGTCTGGAAGGCGACCTTCCAGAAGCGCAGCACTTCCTTGCGGAACAGCGTGCCGGCTCCGGCGAGGTTCATCGCGCGGGCTCCCCGGCCTGGCCCATGATGCGCAGGAAGACGTCCTCGAGGTCGGCACGACCGATCTCGAGATCCTCGACGCGCACGTTCGCCTCGCGCAGCGTGCGCAGCATCTGCTCGACGCCGGCCGCGTCGGCCACGCGCAGCTGCACGATGCGCCCGGTCACGCGCGCCTGCAGGTGCAAGGCAGCGGGCAAGGCGTCGTCGGTCTTGAAGGTGAGCACGGTGCCCGCGGTGCCCGCCAGCAGTGCCGAGGTGCGATCCAGCGCGACCAGCGTGCCCAGCTTGAGGATGGCAATGCGCTGGCACAGCGCCTCGGCCTCCTCGAGGTAGTGCGTGGTCAGCAGCACGGTGTGGCCCTGCCGGTTCAGCTGCGCGATGAACTGCCACAGGGTCTGGCGCAGCTCGACGTCGACCCCGGCGGTCGGCTCGTCGAGCACGATCACCGGCGGCCGGTGCACCAGGGCCTGCGCCACCAGCACGCGCCGCTTCATGCCGCCGGAGAGCTGGCGCATGTTGGCGTCGGCCTTGTCGGTGAGGTCCAGGGCCGCAAGCAGCTCGTCGATCCAGGCGTCGTTGCCGCGCACGCCGAAGTAGCCACTCTGGATGCGCAGCGCCTCGCGCACCGTGAAGAAGGGGTCGAAGACCAGCTCCTGCGGCACGATGCCCAGCGCCTTGCGGGCCGCGGCGTAGTCGGCCACCACGTCGTGCCCGTGCACGGTGACCCGCCCGCTGCTGGCGCGCGTGAGGCCCGCCAGCACCGAGATCAGCGTCGTCTTGCCCGCGCCGTTGGGGCCCAGCAGCCCGAAGAACTCGCCCTCGTGGATGTCGAAGCTGACTCCGCCAAGGGCGTGCAGCAGGGCCCCGGGCGCACCGCCGGGCAGGCGGTAGGACTTGGCGACGTTGGCGAAGCGGACGGCGATGCGGGGCGACATGGGAAGGCGGGCATTCTAGGGAGCCGTCCGCGCAGTTGCCGATGCCAGAATGAATGCCCCTGCCGCAGCCGCCATGTCGACGCCCAAGAAGCCCCGCCGCACCGCCGAACGCATCCTCGAGGTGACGCTGGCGCTCTTCAACCGTTTCGGCGAGCCCAACGTCAGCACCACGCTGATTTCGGCCGAGCTGCGCATCAGTCCGGGCAATCTCTACTACCACTTCCCGGCCAAGGACGAGCTCGTCAACGCGCTGGTCGACCGCCACGTGCAGGCGTTCGCCGAGCTGCTGCCGGCTGCCGCCGGCGTGGCCCAGGTCGAGGACGCCTGGTTCTTTCTGCACCTGCTGTTCGAGCGCACCTGGGACTGCCGCTTCCTCTACCGTGACCTGAACGACCTGCTGAGCAAGAACCGCCACGTCGAGGGCCGCGTGCGCAGCCTGCTGGCCGACAAGGGACGTGCGCTGTTGCACCTCGTCCAGGGCCTGCGTACGGGCGGTGTGCTGGCGGCCAGCGACGACGAGGTGCAGCCGCTGGCCACGGCGATGCTGGTGCTGGCGACCTACTGGCTGAGCTACGAGTACGTGCGCGACCCGCGCCGCGCGCTCGAGCCCGGGCAGGAGGCCGATGCGCTCGGGCGCGGCGCCTGGCACGTGCTGGGCCTGTTGCTGCCCTACCTCGAGCCCGCCTCGCGGGCGCACCTGCGGGGGCTGGCTGAGGCCTATCGCTGAGCCCGGCAGGTGCCGTCGCGGGGTTTGGCCGGACGCTCAGGCACGATTACATTTTTGCCCGGGCACATGGAGAGTCGCATGTACCACCGCATCCTCATCGTCGTGGCCGACCATCCGTCGACCCAGATCGCGATCGCGCACGGCCTGGGGCTGGCGCGCGTGCTGTCGGCCGAGGTGTTGTTCGTGCACGCCCTGCACCACTACCCGCTGGCAGCCGCCGACGTGGCCCCGGTGGTGACGGTTGCGCCCGACGAATTCGCACGGCAGGCGGCCGAGCTCGGCGCGCGGCTGCTGGCGCAGGCGCGGGCACAGGCGGCAACGGCGGGGGTCCAGGCCGGGGCGCTGGTGCTGGACGCGGTCAACGGCGTGGCCGGCATCGCGGCGCTGGCGCGCGAGAACACCTGCGACCTCATCGTCGTCGGCGCCGAGGGCGGCAATGCGCTTGTGCGCCTGCTCACCGGCAGCGCGGTCTCGGGCCTCATCACGCGCGCGGGCGTGCCGGTGCTGGTCTGCCACGCCAGCGACCCGCCGCCGCCCGCATAGCGTGCGGCTCAGGCCGAGGGCTTGCGCTTGTAGAAGCGCAGCGGCTGCGCGCGCGGTGGCTTGGGCGGGGCGCCGGCTGCAGCCAGCGTTTCGTTGAGCTTGCGGCCGGCTTCGTCGGCGAGTGCCGCCTCGCGTGCCGCGTCGATGAGCTGCGTGCGCTCGGCGACGCTGCGCGGGCCCGTGGCAAGGTGTTCGATGATGTGCAGCAGGTTGTCCTTGCCGCGATCGTTGGTGCTGCCGTAGCCCTTGATGAGGCGCCCGCAGCGTGCCAGCCCGAGGCCCAGCGCAGGCGCTTCGCGCGTGCCGCGCTCGACTGCGGCCAGCCACTGTTCGATCAGCTTCTGCTCGAGCGCGAAGCGGTGGCCGCGCCGGCGCTGCCCCTTGAGCATCATCAGAAAGCGCAGCGCGAAGGCGCCGTGGATGCTGTGCGCGCCGAGCTTGAGCGGAAGCGCCCAGGGCTCCTGCCCCTTGGCGGTGCGCCGGCGGTCCCAGGCGAGCAGGCGGTTGGCCAGGCCCTCGGGCAGCAGCGCGGCGAACTCGGGCACGCCGGGCTTGAAGTGGTCGTAGACGCCCACCAGCAGCTCACCTTCCTTGACGCCGACCTCGCGCCGCACGCGCTCCATGCGGCTCTTGGCGAGCTTGAGTCCGGCGACGTTGACGATGTCGTCGAACGCCATCCACAGCGCCAGCCAGCGCACCATCTCCTGCGTCACGGGGCCGGCGCGCCCGCCTTCGGCAGCCTCGATGCGCGCCAGGCGCTGGTCGTAGAGCCGGCCGTAGGCCTCGTCCTGGTATTGCACGACGCGCTGGCGTGCCAGCGTGCGCAGGTCGGGTGCGGGCGTGGCCGCCAGCACCTGCTCCATCATCGCCTGCTGGGCGCGGCGTGCGCTGATGGCGTCGAACGCGGCGGCAAAGCCGCGCAGGCTGGCCTGCACGCCCAGGCCGCCCTCGCGGATCGTCTCCTCGTAGAGCGTGCGCGCGAACGGCAAGGCGCCACTGGCGGCGACTGCGCCCAGCAGCACGGCGCTGATCACGGTGCCGGCCTGGCGGGCCATGGCGTTGAAGTCCAGCAGTTCGGTGGCGCGGGCGTGGCGCTGCAGCACGCTCAGGAGTGCGGCGTCGTCGCTGCGGCCATCGCCCAGCTGCATCTTCTCGGTGGTGGTGAGCGTGCGCGAGGTCGAGCTGATGACGAGCGTGCGCTCGGGGCTGACCATGCCGTTGCCGACGTGGCGTGCGGTCTCGAGCAGCTCCGAGGACAGCAGCAGGTCGATCTCGCCAGGCACCGGGCTGAGGCTGAAGATCGGGCGCCGGCCGTCGAGTTCGACCAGGGTCCGCGGATGGACCTCGATGTAGTAGGTGGTGGCGCCCGTGCGCTGCGCCACGCCGGGGATCGAGGTCGATTGCACCGCGTGGCCGGCCCGCACCGCGGTCAGGTACAGCCATTCGGCGAGCACGCCGCCGCCTTCGCCGCCGAGCGCGCAGACGAGGATGCTGATCGGGGCGTCGGGTGCGCGGGGGGCGGGGGTCACAGTGCTGTTCATGCCGGGTCTCGTCGGTCGCGTCGGGGCGGGGCGTCAGTGCGGGTCGTCGGTGCGGGTCGTCGGTGCGCTCAGGCCGGGCGCAGCCAGCCGGTGAGCGTCTGCCGCACGGCGGCCATGAGGCGCTCGCCCAGGCTCGGGTTGGCGATCACTTCGGCGCGGTAGAAACTCGGGCACAGCGTCGCGGCGTGTGCATTGGCGCCGCACAGGCCGCAGCCCACGCAGCCGTCGATCACCGTGGCGATGGGGTCCACGCGCAGCGGGTCGGGGTTGTCGCGGATGGTCAGCGTCGGGCAGCCGGAGAGGCGGATGCACGCGTGGTCGCCGGTGCACACGTCCTCGTCGACGCCGTACTTGACGCGCTCGACGCGTTCGCCGCGCTTGAGGCGGGCGGCGTTCCAGGGCTTGACGCGGCGCTGGCGCTCGAGCATGCACTCGCCCTCGGCGACGATGACCTTCAGGCCGTCGTAGGTCGTCGTCAGCGCCTCCTGCACGGTGCGGCGCATGGCGCTCACGTCGTAGCTGTTGACCACGCGCAGCCAGTCCACGCCCATGCCCTTGAGCGTGCCCTCGATGGTCTTGTTCTTGTCGACCAGGCTCTGGTTGAGCGCCACCTGCCGTTCGGCCTCGGCCTTCACTTCGTCGTCGGGCGTGCTGATGATGTCCTGCGTGCCGGTCGCCGAGGTGTAGCCGTTCTTCAGGATCACGAGCACCGCGTCGTCGTGGTTGAAGAGCGCCGCCTCGACGCCGGTGAGCAGGCCGTTGTGCCAGAAGCCGCCGTCGCCCATGATGGCGATGCTGCGCCGCTGCATCATCGGGCTGACGCCGGCGCGGCTGGCCAGGCTCATGCCGTAGCCGAGGATGGAGTGCCCGGAGTTGAAGGGCTCGAAGGTGGCGAATGAGTGGCAGCCGATGTCGGCGGCGATGTGCGCGCGCCCGACCTGGTCCTGCGCCAGCTTGAGGGCGGCGAAGACCGGGCGCTCCGGGCAGCCGATGCAGAAGCCCGGTGGCCGTGCCGGGATGGGGCCCAGCGTCGCGGCCACGTCCGCCCGCCGCTGGCTGTTGGCGGCCAGCCAGCCGCGTGCGGCCGCCGTGTCGATGGCCGGGGCGTGGCGCTCGAGGTAGGCCACGAGCCCCGGCACCAAGGCCTCGACGGTGTATTCGCCCGTGGTGGTGATCACGTCCTTGCCGTGCACGGCGGTCTGCATGTCCTGGCGGCGCAGCGCGAGCACGAGGTCCTTCTCGATGTACTCCGGGTGGCCCTCCTCGAGCACCAGCACGGCGTCCTTGCCGGCACAGAAGCCGCACAGCTCCCTGGGCACGAGTGGATAGGTGACGTTGAGCACCAGCAGCGGGATGCGGCTGTCGCCGAAAGCGTCCGCCAGGCCCACGCGCTGCAGCGCCCGGATGAGCGTGGGGTAGAGCCCGCCCTGCACGACGATGCCCAGGCGCTGCAGCGCGGTGTCGTGGCCGGGGACATGCTCGTTGAGCCGGTGCTGCTCGATGTAGGCCTGGGCGGCCGGGATGCGCTGCTGCACCTTGAGCTTCTCGTGGCCGAAGGTCACCGGCGGGTGCGACAGGCGGGAGTAGTCGAAGCCTGCGGGCTCGTCCATGAGGTCGCGCGTGGACACGCGCGGGGCGACGTTGTCCCGCGCCGCAAAGGAGCCGCGCACGTGGCAGGCGCGGATGCGCAGCCCCATCATGACCGGCATGTTGCTCGCTTCGCTGAGCGCATAGGCATGCTCGACGAGGTCGACCATGCGCTGCAGGTCCGGCCGCGGGTCGAACAGCGCGATCGTGCTCTTCATCGCGAAGGCGTGCGTGCGCTCCTGCACGACGCTGGCGCCTTCGCCGTAGTCCTCGCCCACGACGATCAGCGTGCCGCCGACGACGCCGGGGCTGGCGAGGTTGGAGAGTGCATCGGCCGCCACGTTGGTCCCGACGATGCTCTTCCAGGTCACGCAGCCGCGCAGCGGGTAGTGGATGCTTGCGCCCAGCATGGCCGCGGCGGAGGCCTCGTTGCTGCAGGCCTCGACGTGCACGCCCAGCGTGTCCAGGTAGGCCTTGGACTGCACCAGCACGTCCATCAGGTGCGACACCGGCGCACCCTGGTAACCACCCACGTAGGCCACGCCCGACTGCAGGATGGCCTTGGTGATGGCCATGATGCCCTCGCCGTGGAAGGTGGCCCCCTGTCCGAGTTGCAGATGGGCGATCTCTTCGGTGAACTGGACTTCCATCGCGCGACGACGCTCCTGCCGGGGGTTGCTCGGATGCGGTGACTCTAGGCGCCACGCCGGTACCCGTCCATGCAATGGTCTTTCTAAGTACCATGCACGCAATGAATATCCGTGACTTCGACCTGAACCTGCTGCATGTCTTTTCGGCGGTGTACACGGCGCGCAGCGTCAGCCGTGCGGCGCAGACGCTCGGGCTCAGCCAGCCCGCCGTCAGCCACGCGCTGACGCGGCTGCGCCTGGCGTTGCGTGACCCGCTCTTCACGCGCTGCAGCGGGGGCGTGGCGCCGACCTCGCGCGCCGACCAGTTCGCTCGTTCGGTCGACGCCGCGCTGCGCCAGCTCGATGTCGCGCTGTCCGAGACGCAGCGCTTCGATGCGGCGCACTCGCAGCGGCGCTTCGTCGTGCACATGAGCGATATCGGCGCCGACGAATTCCTGCCGCCGCTGATGGCCGCCATCGGCCGCGAGGCGCCCGGCGTGCGTCTGGAGGCGGTGCAAATGGCGGCCGAGGCCGTGGCGCCGGCGCTCGAGGATCGGCGGCTGGACCTGGCGATCGGCTACCTGACGACGCTGGCGGGGACGGAGAGCCTGTCCATCCTGCAGGAGCGCTACGTCGTGCTGCTGCGCGCGGGCCACCCGCTGGCGGCGCGGCTGCGCGACCGCAGCGTGCTGGAGCGCCTGGAGTTCGTGCTCGTGGACAGCCACACCGAGCCCGCGCGCGTGCTGCACCTGCTCGGGCTGCAGGCGCGCATCCGCCTGACGCTGCCGCACTTCATGGTCGCGCCGGCGATCCTTGCCGCAACCGACCTGGCGGTGATCCTGCCGCGACGCCCGGCGCTGCGCTTTGCCGCCACCCACGGCCTGCAGGTGGTCGAGGTCGACCTCGGGCTGCCGCCCTTCACGGTGGCGATGTACTGGACCTGGCGTGCGGCGCAGGACGCCGGCCACCGCTGGCTGCGTGCGCACGTGGCTGCGATGCGCCTGTTCGCCTTGCCCGAGGCGGGGCAGACGCAGGCGCCGCCGCCGCCGCAGCCGCCTCGGCCTCGCCGGCCCAGGGCAGCATCAGCGTCAGCAGCAGCAACTGCTCGAACTCGGCGCCAAAGCGCTCGCTGATGTGCTCCGGGTCGGGGCACAGCGCGCGGTCGGCGAGCAGGCCGAACTGCACGCCGCCGGCGTAGGAGAGGATGGAGATGCCCAGCCCCAGGTTGCCGGTGGTCGGCACCCAGAACAGGTTCTGGCGCAGCGTGGCCCCGCACAGCGACAGCGCAGCGCCCGGTCCGGGGACGTTGGTCATCACCGCCGTCGTCTTGCGCGAGAAGAGGTTGAGGATCGCATCCTGGGCAGGCTTGACCAGCTGGCCGGCGACCGCCAGCACCGCATAGGCCAGGAGCGGCTGCAGGCTGGACTTCAACTCGGTCATGCGCCGACGCACGGCGAACACGCGCTCGACCGGGTTCTCGATGCCGATGGGCAGCACCAGCGGCGCCAGGCCGAAGCGGTTGCCAAGCTTCCAGGCGTCCTCGATGGGGCGCAGGTTGACCGGCACCATGACCCGGATCTCCTGCCCGGTCGGATCGTCGCCGTGCGCGCGCAGGTAGCTGCCGATCGCGCCGGCTGCGCAACTCAGCAGCACGTCGTTGACCGAGCACGCCAGCGCCTTGCCGACGGCCTTGACCTCGGCCAGCGGCAGCGGCTGGCACCAGACCGCGAGCTTGCG
>JADZCL010000067.1 GCA_020851615.1 Rubrivivax sp. | reverse complement strand
GCCGGACGTGGCCACAAGGGCCAGCGCTCGCGTGCGGGCGGCTTCCACAAGGTCGGTTTCGAAGGCGGCCAGATGCCTCTGCAGCGCCGCCTGCCCAAGCGCGGCTTCAAGTCGGCGCAGGCGCAGTTCAACGGACAGGTCACGCTGGGCCAGTTGCAGGCCCTGCCCCTGGACGAGATCGACCTCCTGACGCTCAAGGCGGCGGGACTGGTCGGCGAACTGGTGCGCCAGGTGAAGGTGATCAAGACCGGCGAGCTCTCGCGCAAGCTCACGCTCAAGGGCATTGGCGCCACGGCGGCGGCGAAGGCGGCAATCGAGGCTGCCGGCGGCTCGCTGGCCTGATCGATCCGGGGAGGTCCTGCGCGTGGCAACGTCCGCCAATCAGCTGGCCAAGAGCGGGAAGTTCGGCGACCTGCGCCGGCGCCTGGTCTTCCTGCTGCTGGCCCTGCTGGTCTACCGCATCGGTGCGCACATCCCGGTCCCCGGGATCGACCCTGTGCAGCTGCAGCAGCTTTTCAAGGGCCAGGCCGGCGGCATCCTGAACCTGTTCAACATGTTCAGTGGTGGCGCGCTCTCGCGTTTCACGGTGTTCGCGCTGGGGATCATGCCCTACATCTCGGCGTCGATCATCATGCAGCTGATGGCGCACGTCGTGCCCACGCTCGAGGCCTTGAAGAAGGAAGGCGAGGCCGGACGTCGCAAGATCACGCAGTACACGCGCTACGGCACGCTGCTGCTGGGTGTCTTCCAGTCGCTTGGCATCGCGCTGGCGCTCGAGGGCTCGCCCGGGCTTGTGCTCGCACCGGGCTTTGCCTTCCGCATGACGGCGGTGGTCAGTCTGGTGGCGGGAACGATGTTCCTGATGTGGCTGGGCGAGCAGATCACCGAGCGCGGGCTCGGCAACGGCATCTCGATCATCATCTTCGCCGGCATCGTGGCCGGGCTCCCGAGCGCGATCGGCGGCCTGTTCGAGTTGGTGCGTACCGGTGCGATGAGTCCGGTGGCCAGTCTCTTCATCGTCGCCGTCGTCGTCCTCGTCACCTATGCGGTCGTGTTTGTGGAGCGGGGGCAGCGCAAGATCCTCGTCAACTACGCCAAGCGCCAGGTCGGCAACAAGGTCTACGGCGGGCAGAGTTCGCATCTGCCGCTCAAGCTCAACATGTCGGGCGTGATCCCGCCCATCTTCGCGTCGTCGATCATCCTGCTGCCGGCGACCGTCGTGGGCTGGTTCGCCACGGGCGAGGGCTTTCGCTGGCTGAAGGACCTCTCGGCTGCGCTGTCGCCCGGGCAGCCGATCTACGTGCTGCTGTACGCGGCGATGATCGTCTTCTTCTGCTTTTTCTACACCGCGCTGGTCTTCAACAGCCGCGAAACCGCAGACAACCTGAAGAAAAGTGGCGCCTTCATCCCCGGCATCCGCCCGGGTGACCAGACCGCACGCCACATCGACAAGATCCTCTCGCGCCTGACCTTGGCTGGCGCTGTCTACGTCACCGCCGTGTGCCTGCTGCCCGAGTTCCTCGTGCTCAAGTACAACGTGCCGTTCTATTTCGGAGGCACCTCGCTGCTCATCATCGTCGTCGTGACGATGGACTTCTGGGCGCAGGTGCAGAGTTATGTCATGAGTCAGCAGTACGAGAGCCTGCTGAAGAAGGCGAATTTCAAGACGAGTTGAAATGACCAAGGACGACGCCATCCAGATGCAGGGGGAGATTCTGGAGAATCTTCCCAATGCCACCTTTCGGGTGAAACTGGAGAACGGACACCTGGTCCTTGGGCACATCTCGGGCAAGATGCGCATGCACTACATCCGCATCCTCCCGGGCGACAAGGTCACCGTCGAGCTGACGCCGTACGATTTGAGTCGCGCCCGGATCGTCTTCCGCGCAAAGTGAAGTCAGAGAGAAACAGGGTCTAGGAGAAGATCATGAAGGTCGCCGCTTCGGTCAAGAAGATGTGCCGCAACTGCAAGATCATCCGCCGCAAGGGTGTGGTGCGTGTGATCTGCACCGATCCACGGCACAAGCAGCGCCAGGGCTGAGCACCGCGCGCACGGATATCGGAATCAGAGGACAAGCATGGCACGCATCGCTGGCATCAACATCCCGCCGCACAAGCACGCGGAGATCGGCCTGACGGCCATTTATGGCATCGGGCGCACGACGGCGCAGAAGATCTGCGAATCGGTCGGGATCCCCTATTCGAAGAAGATCAAGGACCTGACCGACTCCGACCTCGAACGCATCCGCGACGAGATCGGCCGCTTGACGGTCGAGGGCGACCTGCGCCGGGAACTCTCGATCAACATCAAACGCCTGATGGATCTGGGCTGCTACCGCGGGTTTCGCCATCGGCGCGGCCTGCCCGTCCGCGGTCAGCGCACACGCACCAACGCCCGCACCCGCAAGGGCCCGAAGAAGGGCGCTGCTGCACTGAAGAAGTGAGCGCCCTCCGTCTTCACCCCTGAACAGAGTTCGTCATGGCCAAAGCACCCGTCAATACCGCCGCACGTCGCGTCAGCAAGAAGGTCCGCAAGAACGTCGCGGATGGCGTCGCGCATGTGCACGCATCGTTCAACAACACCATCATCACCATCACCGACCGCCAGGGTGGCGCCCTGGCGTGGGCGTCCAGCGGCGGGCAGGGTTTCAAGGGCTCGCGCAAGTCGACTCCGTTCGCCGCGCAGGTGGCTGCCGAAGTCGCGGGCCGCGCGGCGCAGGAACAGGGCATCAAGAACCTGGACGTGCGCATCAAGGGACCCGGCCCGGGCCGTGAGTCCTCGGTGCGGGCGCTGGCATCGCTTGGCATCCGCATCAATTCGATCAGTGACGTGACGCCGATTCCGCACAACGGCTGCCGGCCGCAGAAGCGTCGCCGCATCTGAGCGGCGCACGAGGGCTTTCCCTCGTTGCATCTAATAAAGAGTTCCGCGTGGCGGGCTGAGCCGATCGGCCGCCGCGCCCGCTAGCCAGGTGAAGCGGTGCCACTCCAGGCCCGCGTCGCCTTTCCTGAAGCCCACCGTTCGCGCGACTGGCCCTCGTGCCGCCGCGGACTCCACGGTGACTGTCTTTGCGCAGCCGGCCGTGCAGCAGAAGACCGAAAGAGGATCACGCGTGGCACGCTATCTCGGCCCCAAGGCCAAACTCTCCCGTC
>JADZCL010000066.1 GCA_020851615.1 Rubrivivax sp. | reverse complement strand
GCCTGGAAGGCCATGCCGCTGATCTTCAAGGGGCCGCTCACCGGCTGCCCGCCGATGGTGATGCTGCCGCGGCTGGGCATCTTCAACCCGGTGGTGAGCTTCATGAAGGTCGACTTGCCGCAGCCCGAAGGCCCGACGATGGCGATGAACTCGCCCTGCCCGACCTGCAGCGAGATGTCCTCGACTGCGAACTGACCCTTGGCCAGCAGCTCGTCGTTGTAGGCGAGCCAGACGTTGCGAAAGTCGACGAAGCTCATGGTGCGGCGGGCCGTGCGCCGCGTATCACGGCTTGCGCGCGGGCGCAAAGATGGCCAGCTCGGCCTTGGGCGGCAGGTAGGCGTCGGTCCAGACCGCGTTCGGATCGACGCGCGTCTTGGTGCCGAAAACGTCCGAGACCTGCGAGGCCATCAGCGCCAGCCGCCCCGGGTTGACGGCGCCGAAGCCTTCGGCGCGTGCGTCGGGGCTGGCGACGACGGCATCGATCGCCAGGCGCAGGCGGCGCTTCTCGAGGTCGACGTTGATGATGCCGTCGCGCGCCTTGACGTACTCGATCGTCGGGTCGGGGTTGGCCATCACGTCGCGCACGCCCTTGGTGAAGGCCAGGAGGAAGGCCTTTACCGCCGACGGGTGGGACTGCAGCAGCTTGGGTGAGGCGATGATCACGTTGCCGTAGAGCTTGACGCCGTGCGTGGCAAAGGGCATGACGACGATGTCCTGCGTCTTCACGCCGCGCGCCTCGAGGTTGAGCAGCGAGGTGAAGGAGAAGCCGGTGATGGCGTCGACATCCCCGCGGGCGAGCATGGTTTCGCGCAATGGCGGATCCATGCTGACCCAGGTGATGCTGCCGACGCTGTTGGCCTTGGCGAAGAGCGCGAAGGCGCGTCGCCCGGCGTCAAAGCCCGGCGCACCGAGCTTGCGCCCGGTGAGGTCGGCCGGCTTGGCGATGCCGCTCTTCTTTAGTGCCAGGACCGAGGCCGGCGTGTTGTTGTAGACCATCATCACCGCCACCGGCTTGTTCGGTGCGTCGGGGTTGTTGGCGTGGAACTCCATCAGCGCGGCCATGTCGGCCAGGCCCATGTCGTAGCTGCCGCTGGCCACGCGGGTGACCGTGGCACCCGACCCGGTGCCGGCGTCGATCGTCACGTCCAGGCCCGCGGCCTTGTAGTAGCCCTTGGCCGTGGCGGCCAGGAACAAGGCCGCCGGACCCTCGAAGCGCCAGTCGAGCTGGAACTTGATCGGCGTCTGCGCCAGGGCCAGCGAGGGCAGCGCCAGCAGCAGGGCGGTGGCGCCGGCCAGCAGGCGACGTTTGCTCAAGCGGGGCAGGGCAGGGCAGGTGGGCATGGTCGTTCTCCGGCCGAAACGGTTGCAAAAGGGGCACGCGCAGGCGCCAGAGGCCTGCCGCCGCGTTGCGATTGTGGGTGTGGGCCGTGGCGTGGCGGCCCGGGGGTTTGCACCAGCTGTGCACGCCATGCATAAGTCCTGCGGCCTGTTCGTCAGCGGGTATGCTGGCCGGCTCCCGACGTGCCCAGGCGCCGTTGCAGAACCCGCGCATGATGAACAGTCCGTCGTCGCTCTCCGCGCCCGAGGGCACGCTGCTCACGCTGATGGGCGAGCGCGCGCACCAGGTGCTGGGGCTGGTGCTGTACGCGCTGCTCGTCATCCTGCCGCTCATCTACCTGTCGACCTACGCGGATGTCGATCCGCGAAACATGGATCGACTGATCATCGCGGCCATGTTCGCGGGCGTGGGCGCCCTCACCTGGCTGCACTGGCGTCGCCGCGACAGCCTGGCGCTTGGCGGCCTGGTGGTCTTGATGATCGTGGCCGGCGCGGCCTTCTCGATCGGCTTTGGCTCGGTACGCGGTGTGGGCCTGTTCGCGCTGGTGGGGGCGATCGCCTGCGGGGGGGTGTTCCTCGGCCGCATGGTTCTGCTGGCCACGCTGGCGACATGCATCGCAACCATCGGCGCGTTGATCGTCGTGCAGAACCAGGGCTGGCTGCGGGTGCCGGTCTACGACGTCGGCCTCACGCAATGGGTCCAGTACTCTCTGGCGCTGACGGTGATTGCGTTGGCCATCGGCCTGGCGCGCCGGCTGGCCATCGAGGCGATGCGGCGCGCGCTCGAGAGCGAGGCCTGGATCGCTTCGGTGCTGCGCAGTTCGCCCAGCGCCCTGCTGGTCACGAACCTGAACGACGGCCGGGTGCGCGAGGTGAACGCCGCCTTCGAGCGCATCTTCGGCTGGAGCCGGGAGCGCATCCTGGGCCGCACGCGCAGCGAGTGCCGCCTGTGGGTCGATGAGCTGGCACTGCAGCGCTACGTCGACACGGCGCGGCGCGAGGGCCGCGTGCCTGAGATGCCGGTGCTGTTGCGGCGTGCCGACGGCCAGACCTTCCCCGGGCGTGTCGCGGCCGAGCGCGTCGATATCGGCGGCCAGAGCTGGCTGGTCAACGCGGTTCTCGACGTGAGCCAGCAGCAGCGCGCCGAACAGGCGCTGCGCGAGCTCAACGAGGCGCTCGAGCAGCGGGTGCAGGAGCGCACGCGTGCGCTGACCGAAAGCAACGCCGCATTGGCGCAGGCGCGCGATGCGGCCGAGGCCGGAGCACGGACCAAGAGCCAGTTCCTGGCCAACATGAGCCACGAGATCCGAACGCCGATGAATGCGGTCATAGGCCTCATCGAACTGGCACGCCGGCGGCCGGAGGCGGCTGCCGGCCCCCTGGCCGAGCTCCTTCGCGACGCGCGTGGCGCTGCAGGCACGCTGCTGGGGGTGCTCAACCAGGTGCTCGATTTCTCGAAGGTCGAGGCCGACCAGGTCGAACTGGAACAACTGCCCTTGGACCTCGGCGAACTGGTGGCCCGCTTGCACTCGGTGCTGGGCGTGGCAGCGCGGGAGCGCGGGCTGGCGCTCACGGTTGCCCTTGGCGAGGGCGTGCCGCGGTGGCGGACGGGGGATGCGCTGCGGCTGGAACAGGTCCTGCTCAACCTGGGGGGCAACGCGATCAAGTTCACCGAGCGCGGCGCGGTGGCCATCGAGATCGACGCGCCGGCGACGCAGCGGCTGCGCTTCGTGGTGCGCGACAGCGGGATCGGGATCGAAGCGGCGCTGCTGAAGCGCCTGTTCAAGCCCTTCGACCAGCTCGACGCGTCGACGACCCGGCGCTACGGGGGCACGGGACTGGGCCTGACGATTGCCGACCAGCTGGTGCGCCTGATGGGCGGACGGATCGAAGTGACCAGCACACCGGGCCAGGGCAGCGTGTTCAGCTTCGAAATCGAGTTGCCGATCTGCGCGGCACCGCCGTCTGCGGCGCTGGCGCCACAGGAGGAACGGCTTGCGCCACGCAGTGCACCGCTGCAAGGCCGGCGCATCCTGCTGGCCGAGGACAACGAGCTGAACCAGATCGTCGCCTTCGAGATCCTGCATACCCATGGTGGTGCCCAGGTGACCATCGTGGGCACCGGCGCCGAGGCCATTGCCGCGCTCGAGCGCGAGCCCTACGACCTTGTGCTCATGGACGTGCAGATGCCTGACATGGACGGCCATGAGGCCACCCGGCGCATCCGGCACGACCCCCGCTTTGCCGCGCTGCCCATCGTGGCCATGACGGCCCACGCCCAGCCCAGCGACCGCGCGTACAGCCTGCAGGTCGGCATGAACGAGCATGTCACCAAGCCCTTCGACCCTGATCAGTTGTTCTTCACGCTGCGTGCTGTCCTGGAGGCCGCAGCGGCACACCCGGGGCAGCCGGCCGGCGGCTGACCGGGCCACAGGCCCGCGGCATCGGCAGACGGTTCGTGGCTGCCGCAGAATCGGCAGCGGGCCCGCCCTGCGCGCCGCGCAGGATTCGCAGAAGGAGACACCATGCTCGGTCAGATGATGCAGCAGCCGCTGCTGGTTTCGTCACTCCTCGTGCACGCCGAACGCCACCATGGCGAGCGCGAGATCGTTTCCCGCCGTGTCGAGGGCGACCTCCACCGCACCACCTATCGTGAGCTGGCGGCGCGCTCCCGTCGGCTGGCCAATGCGTTGACCAAGCTTGGCGTGCAGCGATCCGAGCGTGTGGCCACGCTGGCCTGGAACGGCTATCGGCACATGGAGTTGTACTTCGCCGTCTCGGGCATGGGGGCCGTGCTGCACACGCTGAACCCGCGCCTGCACCCCGAGCAGCTTCTCTACATCGCCGAGCATGCCGAGGACCAGGCGCTCTTCTTCGACCTCACCTTCCTGCCGCTGGTTGCGGCGGTGGCCGGGCGCCTGCAGAAGGTGCGTCACTGGGTCGCGCTGTGCGCGCGCGCACATTTGCCGGCCGACGCCGCGAAGATCCCTGGCCTGCTGTGTTACGAAGACCTGATCGACGCCCATCACGACCGCTTCGACTGGCCCGAGTTCGACGAGAACAGCGCCAGCTCGCTGTGCTACACCAGCGGCACCACGGGCAACCCCAAGGGAGTGCTCTACAGCCACCGCTCGACGCTGCTGCATACCTACGCGGCGGCCTTGCCCGATGCGCTCAACTGCTCGGCCACCGACAGCATCCTGCCGGTGGTGCCGATGTTCCACGTCAACGCCTGGGGCTTGCCCTATGTCGGCTGCATGACGGGCGCCAAGCTCGTCTTCCCGGGTCCGGCGCTGGACGGCAAGAGTCTCTACGAGCTCTTCGAGAGCGAGCAGGTCACCCTCTCGGCAGGCGTGCCCACGGTCTGGCAGGGTCTGCTGGCCTACGTGCAGGGAAACGGGCTGAAGTTCAGCAGCATGAGGCGCACGGTGATCGGCGGCTCGGCTTGCCCGCCGGCGATGCTGCGCGCCTTCGGCGAGGGCCTGGGTGTGCACGTGCTGCATGCCTGGGGCATGACCGAGACCAGCCCGCTGGGCACGACGTGCGCGTTCAAGGCTGCGCACGCCGGGCTGGACAAAGACGGCCGCTACGCCCTGATGGCCAAGCAGGGGAGGGCGATCTTCGGCGTCGACATGAAGGTCGTCGACGACGCCGGGCAGGAGCTGCCCTTTGGCAGCGAGCAGCAGGGCGAGCTGCTCGTGCGCGGGCCATGGGTGATCGAAAGCTACTTCAAGGATGTGGGTGGCAGTCCCCTGCGCAGCGACGCCGCAGGCCGGGGCTGGTTCCCCACCGGCGACGTGGCGACCATCGATGCCGATGGCTACATGCACATCACCGACCGCAGCAAGGACGTTATCAAGTCCGGCGGCGAGTGGATCGGCTCGATCGACCTCGAGAACATCGCGATGGCACACCCGGCAGTGGCCATGGCCGCCTGCATCGGCGTGCCTCATCCCAAGTGGGACGAGCGGCCGCTGCTGGTGGTGGTGAAGAAGCCGGGCGCCGAAGTCACCCGCGACGAGCTGCTGGCCTCGTTTGGCGGCAAGATCGCCAAGTGGTGGCTGCCCGACGACGTCGTCTTCGTCGACGCCATTCCGCTTGGCGCCACCGGCAAGATGCAGAAGAACAAGCTGCGCGAGCAGTTCAGGGATTACCAGCTGCCGTCGGCCTGATGGTCCGGCTGCACCGGTCGGTGCAGCCGGCAGGCATGCTCAGCCGCAGTCCTTGACGAGCAGTTCGACGCGGCGGTCCAAGGCGTCGGAGAGGTCGTCGCGCCCGTTGCCCACCAGGGTCTGCGTCGAACCCAGGCCCTTGGCGTCCATGCGCTTGCGCATTGCCGGGGCGATGACCTCGATCGACTTGCGCACCGATTCCGCGCGCAGCAGCGACAGCCGCTCGTTGAGCGGTTCGGTCCCGGTCGGGCTGGTGTGGCCGGCCAACTCGAGGCAACTCGTGCGCCGGCTGGCGCGCGCGGCAATCTCGTGCAGCCACATCGGATAGGGCCGCGGCCCGGCGGCCGGATCGACCCACATCGCTGCCGTTCCCGGCCGAAAGAGGAACTTGATGCCCAGGCGCTTGGCATCCAGCCCGCGGTCGATGATCTCGCCAAAGGCCTTGCGCGCGGGCACCATGCGGCGCAGCTTGAGGTTGGTGAGGTAGAGCCCGGTATGCACGCGCAGCTGGTCACCGCCAGGGCTGTCGGCGGCCGTCTCATAGAGCTTGAGCGCGTCGGCGAAGCGCCCCGCTTCGTAGGCGTCGATGGCCTCGGCGATGGTGGCCGCGGTGATGACGCGGTCGATGTAGGACGGATTGATCGGGTCGCCGGTCTTGGTGCCCTGGCAGGTGCGGATGTAGCCGGTGATGGACGCGTCGTTCAGCCAGGCGGGTGCGTCGCGGAAGAAGGGCAGCGGCGTGGGGTCGACGCTGTCGGGTGTGGCGAAGGCCAGCCCCTTGCCGACCAGCATGCCCGTGCGCAGGTCGGCCAGCGCCAGGCACACGCGGTAGGCCTCGCGCAGGCCCTCGGTCTTGCGCTCGGCGTTGACGCCGGTGAAGGTGCCGATCAGCAGCAGCGGCCCCTGCTGCACCGTCGCCGCCTTGAAAGGCTGCACGGTGTAGCGCGGATAGCTCTCCTTGACGAGCTGTGCCAGCCGCGTGCCCATCGCTTGCGTGGCCACGGTCTGGGCGCCGGTCATGCCGTCGATCAAGGGGTCGATGACCAGGTCGCGCCGGCTCTCGCGCGGCAGTTGCGCCTTGTCCAGCAGGTTGTGGGCCGCGGCGAGCACGGCCTGTTCGAAGGGCAGCGTGGGGGGCGGCGCCGCTGCAGCAGGCGCCGCAGCGGGCGGCGCGACGGCCGGCGCAGGCGCCGCGGCCTGCGCAGCCGGTGGCGCTGCGGGCGCACTTTGCGGGGCGCTGTCAGGCGGCGGGCTTGCGCAACCGGCGAGGAGCAGCGCCAGCATCGCCAGCAGCGCGGTCGCGGCCTGCCACAGGTGGGCCGCAAGCTCGGCGCGCCAATGGGGGTGGCGCGGGGTGAAGATCGAGACAGGCAGCGTCATGCGTTCGTGCTCCCAATGGACCGTTTCGCAGCTTGACTTGCGAAATGTCAAGTATGCGCCTTGCAGAGCCGTCCTTGAAGCGGCAATTCGACGCGCAACCGCAGCAGCATGAGCGGCGGCTGCTCAGCGGCTGCAGCGTGACTGGAAGAACTGCATCTGCTCGGGCGTCAGCGGTTCACCGATCTGCATGCGCTGCAGCAGGTCGGCGCAGCGGGCGCTCGGCGCGTCGTCGCGTTCACGGCTGGCTGGCGCAGGCGACTCGGGGGCGGCCGGCCGTGGCGGGCGCTCGCTGCGCGGGCGATGTGGCGGCGGCGTGGCCGGCGGACGTTCGCT
>JADZCL010000065.1 GCA_020851615.1 Rubrivivax sp. | reverse complement strand
TGGGGGCCGCGCGAGTCCGCGCCTTGCGCAGCCCGGTCGGGTTGAGGCGGTAGTGCGCAGCGAAGGCGGCATTGAAGCGGCGCAGGCTGGCAAAGCCGCTGGCCAGGGCGACCTGGGTGACCGGCAGTGTGGTGTCGGTCAGCAGATGCTTGGCCAGCAGCAGGCGCTGCGTGTTCAGGAAGGCTTGTGGCGAGACGCCATGCGTGGCGTGGAAGATGCGTCGCAAGTGGCGGTCGGTGACGCCCAGGCGGCGCGCCAGTGCGGGCAGCGCCAGCGGCTCGCCGGCGTGCACCGCGTGCCCGATGCGCCGGGCCGCGTCGTCGGCCAGCTGCTGCGATGAGTCCATGGCCGAGAGCCCCGGCGCGATCTCCGGCCGGCACTTCAGGCACGGTCTGAAGGCCGCTGCCTCAGCCTGGGCGGGGGTGTCGAAGAAGCGGCAGTTCTCGCGCCGTGGTGTGCGTACCCGGCACACCGGACGACAGTAGATGCCGGTGCTGGTGACGCCCACGAACAGCCGCCCGTCGAAGCGCGCATCACGGGCCTTGATGGCGAGATAGGCGGCGTCGACGTCCAGGACCATGCGGTGCATCGTACGTCGCGCAGGGCCCCCGACTCGCCGTTTTCGGACCTGTCGTCCCGGCTGCGCGGCTCAGGGCGGCAAGGGGCTGCCTAGAATCCAGCGCCTTGCCGCCTGGGCATGTCCACCCGCGTCGTCTTCATGCAGATCGATCCTTCCGTCTTCAAGGCCTACGACATCCGGGGTGTCGTGGGCCAGAGCCTGGACGAGCGCTTCGCCGAGCAGCTTGGCCGGGCCTTCGGTACCGAGGCCCTCGCCCAGGGACAGACTGCGGTCGCGGTCGGACGCGACGGCCGGCTGTCGGGGCCGGGCCTGTCGGCGGCGCTGATCCGCGGCCTGGCCAGCACGGGGCTGGATGTGGTCGATCTGGGCATGGTGACGACGCCCATGCTCTATTACGTCGCGGCGACCCGCGCTGGGCATGGCTGCGCCAGCGGCATCCAGGTCACCGGCAGCCACAACCCGAAGGACTACAACGGCTTCAAGATGGTGCTTGCCGGGCGCGCCATCTACGGGCCGGAGATCCAGCGCCTGCGCCAGCGCATGGAGCGCGCCGACTACGTCCGCGGCAGCGGGCGCATCGCGGCCATGGACATCGGCGCTGAATACGCGCACCGCATCACGTCCGACTGCCGCCTCGCGCGGCCGCTGAAGATCGTCGTCGACTCGGGCAACGGGGTCCCCGGCGCGAACGCCCCGGCCATCCTGCGCGCGCTCGGCTGCGAGGTGATCGACCTCTACTCGCAGGTCGATGGGAACTTCCCCAACCACCACCCCGACCCGAGCAAGCCCGAAAACCTGAAGGTGCTCGAACTCGTCGTCAAGGCCACCGGGGCCGAACTCGGGCTGGCCTTCGACGGTGACGGCGACCGGCTGGGCCTGCTCACGCGCGACGGACACGTGATCTGGCCCGACCGGCAGATCATGCTGTTTGCGCGCGACATCCTCAGCCGCCACCCCGGCGCGCAGATCATCTACGACGTCAAGTGCAGCCAACGCCTGCCTGCGGCGATCCGGGCCGCCGGCGGCGTGCCGCTGATGTGGAAGACCGGGCATTCGCTCGTCAAGGCCAAGCTGCGCGAGACCGGCGCGCCACTGGCTGGCGAGATGAGCGGGCACCTCTTCTTTGGTGAGCGCTGGTACGGTTTCGACGACGCCACCTATACCGCAGCGCGCTTGCTCGAGATCCTCTCGCGGCACGCCGACCCGAGTGCGGTGCTGGATGCGCTGCCCACCAGCCACAACACGCCGGAGCTGAACGTGCACTGCGCCGAGGGCGAGCACCATGCGCTGGTCGCTGAACTCCTGGCGCGCGTGGCCGACGGCCGCTTGCGGTTCGCCGACGGTGAAGTCGGCACCATCGACGGCCTGCGTGTGGACTTCGCCGACGGCTTCGGCCTCATCCGCGCCAGCAACACGACGCCGGTGCTCGTGCTGCGCTTCGAAGGCCACACCGCAGCCGCGCTGCAGCGCATCCAGGCGCAGATGATGGCCGCGCTGCGCAGCGTCAAGCCCGACGCCGAGGTGGCCGCGGCCGCGCATTGAGCGGCGAGCAGGCGGCCAGGAAGGGCGGGGCACGTGCACACGACGGCGCCGTCACGGCCGGGTGCGCGGCCATGAGGGCCGCGCTGGCGCGCGCGGCCTACTCCACGCTGCTGTGGCTGCTGCAGCCGGCCTTCTTCGTGCGCCTGTGGTGGCGTGGCAGGCGCGAGCCGCTCTACCGCTTTGCCTGGCACGAGCGCCTGGGCTTCACGCGGGCGACTGCCGTGCCCGGGCGGGTGTGGATCCATGCGGTTTCTCTGGGCGAAACACGCGCCGCGCAGACGCTGGTCGACGCCTTGCGCCGTGAGCGCCCAGGGCTGCGCCTGCTGCTCACGCAGGGCACGGCGACGGGGCGCGAGGCCGGGCGTGCGCTCCTGCGGCCCGGCGACGCGCAGGCCTGGCTGCCACTGGACACCCCGGCCGCCGTGCGCCGCTTTCTGCGCCAGCAGCGGCCGGCGCTTGGCGTGCTGATGGAGACCGAGATCTGGCCCAACCTGCTCGTCGCAGCCGCTCGTGCGTCCGTGCCGATGGTGCTGGCCAATGCGCGACTCTCGGAACGCAGCCTGGCCAAGGGCCGCCGCCTGCGCTGGCTGCTGCAGCCGGCCCTGGCGGCGTTGCGCTGCACGCTCGCGCAGACCGAGGCCGACGCCGCACGTCTGCGCGCCGCCGGGGTGGCGGCGGTGCAGGTGGCGGGCAACCTGAAGTTCGACCTCGAGCCCGATGCCGCTCTGCAGGCGCAGGGGCGGCAGTGGCGCAGCGCGCTGGCGCGCCCGGTGGTTCTGCTGGCCAGTTCGCGTGAGGGCGAGGAGGCCATGCTGCTGTCCGCCTGGGCGACGCTGCCTGCGCCGCCCCCGCTGCTGCTCATCGTGCCGCGGCACCCACAGCGCTTTGACGAGGTGCATGCCCTCGCCGCGGCGGCCCTGCCGCGCGTGCTGCGGCGCAGTGCCCTGAAGTCGACGCCACCCCGCGACGCGGGGCTGGTCGATGCCTGGATCGGCGATTCCCTCGGCGAGATGCCGCTGTACTACGCGCTGGCCGACGTGGCGCTCCTGGGGGGCAGCTTTGCGTCGCTGGGTGGGCAGAACCTGATCGAAGCCGCCGCGTGCGGCTGTCCGGTGCTGCTGGGGCCGCACACCTTCAATTTCGCCGCGGCGGCCGACGACGCCATTACCGCGGGTGCGGCGCTGCGGGTGGCCGATCTGGCTGCGGGCGTGGCCCAGGCGCGGGCCCTGACGGGCACTGCCGAGGGCGTGGCCAGGCGTGCCGCGATGGCCGCGCAGGGTGAGGCCTTTGCGCGCGCTCACCGTGGCGCTGCCGCACGCATGGCCGGAGCCATCTCTGCCCTGCTGCCGGATGACACAAGCCCGCCGGCCTCGTGACCAGGCGCGCACCCAGCCACCCCCACCCACCACACCCCCTTTCTTCGACTGCCCCTGTCATGCCCGCAATCTGGACCCGTCCCCTGTCGATCGACATCCTGCACCGCATTCACGTCGACACGGCGCCGCAGCATCTGGGCCTCGAGTTCGTCGAGGTCGGTGACGACTTCATCCGCGCCCGCCTGCCGGTCGACGCGCGCACCCGCC
>JADZCL010000064.1 GCA_020851615.1 Rubrivivax sp. | reverse complement strand
TCGCTGGTACTGCACCCTGTTCTGCGCCATGGCCAAGCTCCGCCTGTTCAGATCGGCCTATCGTCGCAGGCGGGTAGCTCATATTCCGAGCTACACCAGGGACGGCTGAAGCAGCTTGCTGATCAGGTGCGCTGAAGACCGCAACGTCCTGCCCGGAGCAAGGCGCAGCGGATCAGGCGCGCCAGCAATCAGGGCATCGCGAGCCCCTGTTCGATCGCCCGCACGCTACGCCGCAGTGCCTGCATCATGCGGCTTGGCGGCTGGGGCGTCAGTAGCCGCGAGGACATCACCACCGAAACCAGGCCAACCAGCAGCGGCCCGGCGAACACAGGGGCCGCCAGGCCGCCAAGACCCGTGTGCTGGGTGTCCACCTCGTAGTCGCATCCCTGTGCACGCCAGCGTTGTCTGGCCTGCGCCGCCGGCTTCGGGTCGTATGGGTGCTCGGCTCGAGCATCGCCCAGTGCCGCTGCCAGGCGTGCCGCCGGTGAGTGGGGGTAGCGCAGCAGAGTGCCGGCTCGAACGGTGATGGCAGCGGGCTCTGTGCTCTCGAGACAATCCAGCACCACCGCGCCGCCATCCGTCGGTGCCGACAGCGTGACCGTCTGCTGCAACTCGTCGCGCAGTGCCTGCAATGGCGAGCGCGCCGTCTCGACCAGGCTGCGCTCGCGCAGCACATGGTGCGCGATGCGAACGAGCCGCTCGCCCGCCCCATAGCCCTGGCGCCCGACCCGACGCACCAGTTCCATCGCTTCCAGAGTGGCCAAATGGCGGCACACACGCGGCTTGCCAAGGTCCAGCCGCTCCGCGATGTCTCTCACCCGCAGCGGGCCAGCGCTGCAGGCCAGAAGCTCAAGCACGCGCATGGCAGCCTCGACGCTACGCACCCCCGCCTCACCCGCGGCGAGCTCACCTCGTTCGTTTCGCCTGTCGAAACTCATGATCCTCTAGCTTCATGACTTTCCCTGCAGGGGAGGATTCTGATTGCAATCGAGACGGGCTGTTCCGTATCATCCTCCGGCACAGCGGCGCGTATAGCGTGACACTGTCGAACCAAGATGTTGTCCATTTGAAAGGAACCGCCATGAGCATCCGCACCGGGAAACAGTATCTCGACAGCCTGCACGACGACCGTGTGGTCTACATTGACGGCCGCCGCGTGCGCGACGTGACCAACGACGCGGCCTTCCGTGGTGCAGCGCAGACGATTGCCGAGCTCTACGACCTGCAACACGGCGCAGCCGACCACGAGGTGCTGACCGTCCACGACGCCGCCATCGGCGAGCGTGTCGCACGTTCGCACCTGGCTCCGCGCAGCCAGGAACTGCTGCTGGCTCGCGGCAAGGCCTTGCGTCGGGTGGCCGAGCACACCTGCGGCTTGCTCGCGCGCACGCCCGACTTCATGAACGTGGGCATCAGCGCGTTGGCTGCTGCGCGCAGCATCTTCGACGACTCGGCCAGTGGCCGCGCCTTCAGCGCCAACGTCGCCGCGTACCACGAGCATGTCAAGCGCAACGACCTGACCATGACCCATGTGCAGGTCAATCCACAGGTCGACCGCACCAAGCAGGTGTTCGAGCAACAACACGACATCGCGCTGAAGATCGTCAAGGAGACCGACGCAGGCTTCGTCGTCAACGGCAGCCGCTGGGTCGGGACCCTGGCCCAGGTGGCCAACGAGGTGGTGGTCATGCCATCGGTCGTGGTCAGCAACGACACCAAGGGCGACGAATACGCCTTCGCGTTCGCAATTCCTGCCGCCACGCCGGGGTTGCGCATGATCAGCCGGCCGTCGATGGTGCCGTCCGGCGCCGGCCACTTCCTGGACAACCCGCTGTCGCAGCAGTTCGAGGAAGGCGACGCAGTGCTGATCTTCGACAACGTCTTCGTGCCTTGGGAGCGCACTTTCGTATATCGCGATCCGGGCCTGTGCAACCGCATCTACAAGCTGACCTATCTGGGCGAGCACTACACGCACCAGACCATGTCACGCACCATTGCCAAGGCCGAGTTCATGACAGCCCTGGCGGCGCATGTGGCACGCAGCATCAAGGTCGACGCCTTCCCCAACGTGCAGGGCATGATCACCGAGCTGATGATCTTCACGGAGATCCAGCGTGCGCTGGTGGATCGTGCCGAAGCACAGGCCACCGCAACCCCGTTCGGAACCATCGCCCCCAACCGTTGGCCGCTGCACAGCGCGCAGCTCAATTTCCACGAGCGCTACGCGCGCATGATCGAGGTCGTGCGCACCATCGCCGCTGGCGGCCTCGTAGGTGTGCCCTCCTACGCCGACACCCGCGGCGAAATCGGCGACTTGGTCGAGCAGTACTTCGCCAGCGCCGGCCAGAGCTCGCGTGAGCGCATCCAGCTCATGCGGCTGGCCGCCGACGCGACGATCTCCGCTTTCGCGGGCCGCCAGGTGGTCTACGAGCGCTATTACCAGGGTGACCCGGTGCGTCGTGCGATCGGCTACTTCAACGACTATCCGAAGGAGCCGCTGTACGCACGGATCGAGCAGATGCTGGCCGATCACCGCCGCAAGGCGGACCTGAACTGAACGGAGCGCAGCAATGGCACGCATCGTTCTGGGTCTGGGGCTGGCGCACACGCCGCAGGTCCACACCGCACCCGAGCAGTGGCACCAGCGCCTGGAGGCGGACCACCGCAACAAGTCGTTGTGGTTTCGCGGCCAGGCCTACGACTGGAAGGGTCTGGTCGACGCACGCGCCGGCGAGAACCTCGCCTCGCAGGCCGAACCCGCAGAGCGTCAGGCGCGTCACGCGCGGGCCAACGCTGCTGTAGCCGCAGTGGCGCAAGCTTGGCGAGACGCCCGGCCGGACGTGGCGGTAATCCTTGGCAACGATCAGCACGAGTTGTTCGTCGAGGACCTGATGCCGGCGTTCACCATCTTCTGGGGCAAGGAGCTGCAGAACCTGCCCTCCACCACCGAGCAGATCGCCCGCAAACCGGCGGGCATCCATCTCGCCCATCACGGCCACGCGCCGCCGCAGCCGCTTAGCCATCCCGGTGAACCGGAGCTGGGCCGGCACCTGATCGAGCGCGCGATGGCCGATGGTTTCGACGTCGCACAGTCGCAATGGCTACGCGAGGCCGACCAGCGCATCAGCTTCAGCAGCGGCATCCCCCACGCCTTTGGCTTCGTCTATCGCAACGTGATGGGCGACCAGGTCCCGCCCAACGTGCCGGTCATCATCAACACCTTCTTCCCCCCCAACCAGCCGACGGCAGCACGCTGCCTGGCCCTGGGGCGCTCGATTGGCCGCGCGATCGCGAGCTGGCAGCAGGACCTGCGCGTGGCGGTCATCGGCTCGGGCGGGCTGAGCCACTTCGTCGTCGACGAAACCTTCGACCGCGCGTTCCTTGCCGCCCTGGTGCGCGCCGACCACGAAGCCCTGGTGCACCACCCGGAGCCTTGGTTTCAGGCCGGCACATCGGAGTGCAAGAACTGGATCGCCGCGGCCGGCGCGCTGGAAGGGGCGAACCTGCAGGCCCGCGTCGTCGACTACGTCCCCTGTTACCGCTCCGAGGCCGGCACCGGCACTGGAGCCGGTTTCGTCGTTTGGTCTTGAAGCCTGGGAGGGAAGCCTTGACCACCGTCATCGACGTTCACACCCACATGATGCCGCTGCCCTACGTCGAGGCGTTGCGGCAGCATGGCGGGGAAAAGTACAGCGTGAAAGAAACGGCCGCCGGCCAGGAGGCGATCCATCTCTACGGTGCGCCCTTCACCACCTTGTTCCCCGGTATGTGGGACTACGACTTGCGCATCCGGGCAATGGACACGGCGCGCGTCGACTTGGCGATCGTCTCGCTCACCTGCCCCAACGTCTACTGGGGCAGCCGTGAGACCAGCATCGCCACCGCGGTGATGGTCAACGAGTCGATGGCCGAGCAGCAGCGCGCGCGCCCGGACCGGATCCGCTGGTTTGCCTCTCTGCCCTGGCAGCATGCCGACGCCGCGGTGGCCGAACTCGAGCGTGCTCTCGCTGCAGGAGCGGTGGGCGTGATGGTGCTGGGAAACATCGCCGGTCAGGACCTCACCGACCCTGAATTCGCGTCCGTATGGCGGGCCATCGATGCGCGCGGCCTGCCGGTGCTCGTGCATCCCACCGCGCCGCAGGGGCTGCGAGAAATGCACCTGGACGAGTTCGGTCTCGTCCCGCCGATCGGTTTCATGTTTGACACCACGTTGGCCTTCTCGCGCATTATCTTGTCGGGCTTCCTCGACCGCTACCCAAAGCTGAAACTCATTGCCTCGCACGGCGGCGGCGCCCTGCCTTACCTGGCCGGACGCCTGGACCGCTGCCACGAGATGATCCCGGCCTGCGCGGCCGCGGTGAAAGACAAGCCCAGCAGCTACCTGCAGCGCATCTGGTATGACACCGTGGTCTATGACCCGGCTGCGCTGGAGCTGTGCCTGCGCACCGCAGGCTCGGCCGACCAGGTCTTGTTCGGTTCTGACTATCCGCACAACATCGGGGACATGGCCGGCTGCCGCGCCCGCGTAGCGGCCCTCCCGCAGGCGACTGCGCGCAAAATCTTTGCGGATAGCGCACGGCGAATCTTCAACTTGTGAACGCCCCGGGCCGGCCTCGCCGGCCGTCTCCAATGGGGGCATGAGCCACTGGTGGCTGGCAACTGCCGAGTTTCAGCTGCAGAAGATCTGCGGCCATCCTCGATCGACCGGCAATCCAGACGACCCCACCTACCCGGGGCTCGATCCATGGTCACCGCCGGAGGGCCCGGCGCACCGGACAGGGCAAGGCATCGGAGCTTGAGCGCTACACCACGCAGCCCCCCGGCCGCTGGCGCGGCCGTGCTTCTGGTCCAATCCGCCCCACGATGCAGACGCAGCTTGCACCCGAGTTCCAAGGCACGCCCGCGGGCGATGAAGCGCAGGCCATCCTGCGCAACTGCGTGCACTGTGGCTTCTGCACTGCCACCTGCCCGACCTACCAGCTGCTGGGTGACGAACTCGACGGTCCGCGCGGGCGCATCTACCTCATCAAGCAGATGCTCGAGGGGGCGGCAGTCACGCGCAAGACGCAGCAGCACCTGGACCGCTGCCTGACCTGCCTGAACTGCGAGACGACATGCCCGAGCGGTGTCGAGTACGGCCACCTGCTCGAGATCGGCCGCGGCATCATCGAGCAGCGCGTGCCGCGACCCGCCACCGAGCGCGCGGCGCGCTGGCTGTTGAAGACGGGGCTCACCTCGGCGGCCTTTGCACCGGCAGCGGCGCTGGGCCGCGCGCTGCGCCCGCTGCTGCCCCAGGCGCTGCAGGACAAGCTGCCGCCACGCGCCGGACCGCGCACGCACCACTGGCCCACGCGCAGCCACCCGCGCAAGGTGCTGCTGCTGCTGGGCTGCGTGCAGCCGGCGCTGCTGCCGGGCATCAACAGCGCCACCGCGCGCGTGCTCGACGCCGCGGGCATCCAGACCCTAGTGGCCGATGAGGCCGGCTGCTGCGGCGCCGTCCGCACACACCTCGCCGACGTCGAAGGCGGGCGGGCCGACATGCGGCGCAACATCGACGCCTGGTGGCCGCTCGTCGACGGGCTGACGAGCCAGGGCAAGGTCGAGGCCATCGTGATGAACGCCAGTGGCTGCGGCGCGATGGTCAAGGACTACGGCCACGCGCTGCGGCACGACCCCGATTACGCCGCCAAGGCACGCCGCGTGAGCGCGCTCACGCGCGATCTCTGCGAACTGCTGCCCGCGCTCGTCCCCGCGCTGCAGCCGCGCCTGCACCGCACGGCAGCACCCGCGCGGCTGGCCTACCACGCGCCCTGCACGCTGCAGCATGGGCAGCAACTGCGCGGCCTGGTGGAACGACATCTCGGTGAACTGGGCCTGGACGTGCAGCCCGTGCGCGTGGACAGCCACCTCTGCTGCGGCAGCGCCGGCACCTACAGCGTGCTGCAGCCCGCACTTGCACAGGCGCTGCGTGAGCGCAAGCTGGCGCACCTGGCCGAACTCGAGGCGCCGGTCATCGTGTCGGCCAACATCGGCTGCATCCAGCACCTGCAGGCCGGCACGACGACGCCGGTGCGGCACTGGATCGAGGTGCTCGACGACATGCTGGCCTGACGCACTGGCCCCCTGGCGCGCGCGCAGCCCCGCTGTGGCAGAGTCGGCGGCAGAGTCCGCCGCCGCCACGGACGGGAGAAGCCCCATGCCCCGCGACCACCTGCTCGCCCTGGACCAGGGCACCTCGAGCTCGCGCGCCATCGTCTTTCACCGCGACGGGCACATCGCCGCCCTGGCGCAGCGCGAGTTCCGCCAGCATTACCCGCAACCCGGCTGGGTCGAGCACGACGCCGAGGAGATCTGGTCGGCCCAGCTTGCCGTCGCGCGTGCGGCCCTCGAGCAAGCCGGCCTGCAGGCACACGACATCGCCGCCATCGGCATCACCAACCAGCGCGAGACCACCGTGCTGTGGAACCGCACGAGCGGCCGCCCCATCCACCATGCCATCGTCTGGCAGGACCGCCGCACCGAGCCGCTGTGTGCGCAGCTGCGCGCGCAGCCGGCCTTCGCCGACGAGGTGCGCGAGGCCACGGGCCTCGTCATCGACCCCTACTTCAGCGGCAGCAAGATCCGCTGGCTGCTGGACCACGTGAGCGGCGCGCACGCCGCCGCCGCGCAGGGCGAGCTGGCCTTCGGCACCATCGACAGCTGGCTGCTGCACAGGCTGACCGGCGGCCGCGTGCATGCCACCGACGTCAGCAACGCGGCGCGCACGATGCTCTTCGACATCCGCAGCAACACCTGGAGCCGCACGCTGCTGGCCGCGCTGCGCGTGCCCGAGAGCCTGCTGCCGGCGGTCCACCCCTCCAGCCACGTCTACGGCGAGACCGACCCCACACTCTTCGGCGCTCCGATCCCGATTGCCGGCATCGCCGGCGACCAGCAGGCTGCGCTCTTCGGCCAGGCCTGCTTCGAGGCCGGGTTGGCCAAGAATACCTACGGCACCGGCTGCTTCCTGCTGATGCACACGGGGGGCCAGCTGCAGCACTCCCGCAACGGCCTCATCAGCACCGCCGCAGCGCAGGTCGCAGCTGCGCGCGAGTACGCGCTCGAAGGCAGCGTCTTCATCGGCGGCGCCGTCGTGCAGTGGCTGCGTGACGGCTTGCACGCCATCCCCACCAGCGGCGACGTGCAGCGCCTGGCGCAGAGCGTGCCCGACGCCGGCGGCGTGATGTTCGTGCCCGCCTTCACCGGCCTGGGTGCGCCCTATTGGCAGCCCGACGCGCGCGGGGCCATCGTCGGCCTCACGCGCGGCAGCACCGTCGCGCACATCGCACGCGCCGCGCTGGAGAGCATCGCCTTCCAGAGCGCTGCACTGTTGCGCGCAATGGCCGCCGACGCCGCGCCACTGCCCATCACCGAACTGCGCGTGGACGGCGGCGCGAGCGTGAACGACATGCTGATGCAGTTCCAGGCCGACCTGCTGGGCATCCCGGTCGTGCGGCCGCAGGTCACCGAGACGACGGCGCTGGGGGCCGCCTATCTGGCCGGCCTGGCCGTGGGCACCTATGCCTCGCGCGCGGAGCTGGCCGCGCAGTGGCAGGTGCAGCGGCGCTTCCATCCCACCATGGAGCGCGCGCGCGCCGCCGAGCTCATGGCGCGCTGGGAGCACGCGGTGCGGCAGACGACCGCCGCCTGAGTCACCTCACGCGCTGGTCAGCGGCTGGAAGCTGTTTGCGCTGGCCATCGGCCAGTACAGGCGGAAGACGTTGTGCGGCCATTCGCCGCGGCCCTCGATGGCGTCCAGCAACTGCCCCGGCCGCAGCAGCGGCAACTGCGTGCCCAGCAGCCGCACGTCGTTATCGGCCACGCGCCGCACGATGTGGGCGGGTGTGATCTCACGCGGGTGCTGCAGCCCCGCGGCCTGCACCAGCTCCTGCAGCGCCAGCAGCGTGTTGCGGTGAAAGCGCCACACGCGCTCGATCTTGTTGGGCACCACGAGCGCCTGCTGGCGGCGCGGATCCTGCGTCGTGATGCCCGTCGGGCAGTGGCCCGAGTGACAGGCCTGCGCCTGCAGGCAGCCCAGTGCGAACATGAAGCCGCGCGCCGCATTGCACCAGTCGGCACCCAGCGCAATCATGCGCGCGATGTCGAAGGCGCCAACGACCTTGCCCGCCGCACCGATGCGGATGCGCTCGCGCAGGTTCAGCCCGACGAGCGTGTTGCGCACCAGCAGCAGCCCCTCCTGCAGCGGCGCACCCACGTGGTCGGTGAATTCGAGCGGCGCCGCGCCGGTGCCCCCTTCGGCACCGTCGACGACGATGAAGTCGGGCACGATGCCCGTCTCCAGCATCGCCTTGCAGATCGCAAACCACTCCCAGGGGTG
>JADZCL010000063.1 GCA_020851615.1 Rubrivivax sp. | reverse complement strand
CCGATGCGCGAGTACTTGCCCGCCGAATCAAGCAGCACCATGATCAGCTTGCGGCCCGCGAGCTGGGCCTGCATCACCAGGCAACGACCTGCCTCGGCGATGTAGCCCGTCTTCTGCAGACCGATGTCCCAGGTCGGGTTGCGTACCAGGCCGTTGGTGTTGCGGAACTCCTGCGTACCGCTGCCGACGGCGAACTCGGCCTGCGGGGTCGTCGAGAGCTCGCGGATCAAGGGGTAGGCATAGGCGGCCTTGACCAGTATGGAGAGGTCGCGCGCGCTCGAGCGGTTCTGGCTCGAGAGCCCCGTGGGCTCGACGTAGCGCGTGTCGTCCATGCCCAGGCGCAGCGCCGTCGCATTCATCACCTTCACGAACGCCGGCAGTCCGCCCGGGTAGTGCCGGCCCAGGGCGTTGGCCGCCCGGTTCTCGGACGACATCAGCGCCAGATGGAGCATTTCCCCGCGCGAGAGCTGCGTACCCACGTTCAGGCGCGAGCGGCTGCCCTTTTCGGTATCGATGTCTTCGGCCGTGATCGTGAGCGGCTCGTCGAGGTCCTGCCCGGCCTCGGCAACGACCATTGCCGTCATCAGCTTGGTGATCGAGGCAATCGGCAGCACCGCGTCCGGGTTCTTGCTGAACAGGACCTGGTTGGTTTCCTGGTCGACGACGAGCGCGACGCTGGACTTGAGATCCAGTGGGTCGTCCGTGGCCTTCAGACCCTGCAGTTCACCCAGCGACGGCCGGTGCGGCGCCGGCTTGACCGCCACGCGCCGCGCGCTGGTCGAAGCCCGCAGCGACCGCTGGGCCCTGGCAGCCCGGGTGTGCTTGGCACTGGCCACTGGCTTGGCGCTGTCACGTTTGGCCGCCTTGGCCGCACGCGGGCCCGCCATCGCGCCCGATGACACCAACAAGGCCACCGCCGCCAGCAGCGCCCACCACAACCTCAGACCCTCGACACCACGCTTCACATTCGCTCCAAGCACTGCAGGCAGTGCCCGAGACTAACCGAATCAACCAAGTGAATCAAACACTTGCAGCGGGTTTTTCAAGCTCTTTTCAGGTCTTTGGAGGCCGAACTCAACGCCAGGGGCCCTGCCGCCCCCGCCCGTCCGCCCTCAGCCCTGCGCCGCAACGCGGTCCGAGTGGGCGTGCAACTTGGTCAGCGCCGAAAGGTAGGCCTTGGCCGAGGCCACGACGATATCGGGGTCGGCACCCACCCCGTTCACCACTCGGCCACCACGCTGCAGCCGCACGGTCACCTCGCCCTGCGACTCCGTACTGCCGCTGGTGATTGCGTTCACCGAATAGAGCAGCATCTCGGCGCCGCTGCGGACCTGCGACTCGATGGCCTGCAACACCGCGTCGACCGGCCCGTTGCCCTCGCTCTGGGCATGGAACTCGCGCTCGCCGATCGCGAAGGTGACACGCGCGTGAGGGCGCTCGCCCATCTCCGAGGCCTGCGCCATCGCCAGCAGCCGGTAGTGCTCCTGGTCGGGGGTGACGCTCTCGTCGTTGACGAGTGCGAGGATGTCCTCGTCGAAGATCTCACTCTTGCGGTCGGCCAGGTCCTTGAAGCGCGTGAAGGCGGCGTTGACGTCGGCCTCGCTCTGCATCTCGATGCCAAGCTCCTGCAGGCGCTGCTTGAAGGCATTGCGCCCCGAGAGCTTGCCCAGCACGATGCGGTTGGCCGACCAGCCGACGTCCTCGGCGCGCATGATCTCGTAGGTGTCGCGCGCCTTCAGCACACCGTCCTGGTGGATGCCGCTGGCGTGCGCGAAGGCATTGGCGCCGACCACCGCCTTGTTCGGCTGCACGACGAAACCCGTGGTCTGGCTCACCATGCGCGATGCCGGAACGATCTGCGTCGTGTCGATGCCGACTTCGAGCCCGAAGTAGTCCCGGCGCGTCCTGACCGCCATCACCACCTCCTCGAGCGAGCAGTTGCCGGCCCGCTCGCCCAGGCCGTTGATCGTGCATTCGACCTGGCGTGCACCGCCCTGCATGACGCCGGCCAGCGAGTTGGCCACCGCCATGCCCAGGTCGTTGTGGCAGTGCACGCTCCAGATCGCCTTGTCGCTCGTGGGCACCCGCTCGCGCAACTGGCGGATGAAGCTGCCGTACAGATCGGGGATCGCGTAGCCCACGGTGTCGGGGATGTTGATCGTCGTGGCCCCTTCCGCGATCACGGCCTCGACCACGCGGCACAGGAAGTCGGGGTCGCTGCGGTAGCCGTCCTCGGCCGAGAACTCGACATCTGCACAGAGGTTGCGCGCAAAGCGCGCCGCCACGCGCGCCTGCTCGAACACCTGCTCGGGCGTCATGCGCAGCTTCTTCTCCATGTGCAGCGGCGAGGTGGCAATGAAGATATGGATGCGCGCGCGCGCCGCCGGCGCCAGTGCCTCGGCGGCGCGGCTGATGTCGCGGTCGTTGGCACGTGCCAGCGAGCACACGACGCTGTCCTTGATATGGCTGGCGATGGCCTTGATGCACTCGAAGTCGCCGTTGCTGCTGGCTGCGAATCCGGCCTCGATCACGTCCACGCGCAGCCGCTCCAGTTGCCGCGCAATGCGCAGCTTTTCGTCGCGGGTCATCGACGCGCCGGGCGATTGCTCGCCGTCGCGCAAGGTGGTGTCGAAGATGATGAGCTTGTCGGTCATGGTGCAGTCTCTGCGTCGTGAGGATTGGCAAGCAGCTCGAAGGGAACAAACGCAAACGGCCCGCTGCTGTGCGCTGGCGGGCCGTTGATCGGGATTCGAGAAGAAGCGTGGGGACGAACGTCGATCAGCGCACCCGCAAGGGCGGTAGGAGCGCTAGGGCCAGAAGGCGGGCGGAAATCGACATCGCGCCGACTGTAGCACGCCGGGTCCGCCGGGGTGCCAGCGGCATCAGCGGTGCAGGCCCTTTTCCTCGGGCTCGTCGATCGAGGTGGCGATCACGCTGACCGGCTTGCCCTTGAAGCGCCGCCAGGCATAGACCGCGTAGCCCGACAAGCCGTAGAGGCAGAAGATGCTGAACAGTGCGCGCGGCGTATCCAGCGCGATGAGCACGATTGCCAGCGCCACACCCACCAGCACGACGAAGGGCACGCTGCGCCGTCCGCCAACGACCTTGAAGCTGTAGAAGGGCGCGTTGGTGACCATCGACAGGCCGGCGTAGAGCGTCACGCCGAACGCGAGCCAGGCCAGCCAGGTATTCTGCGTGGCGGCCTTGAACCCCGCATCGTCCATCACCCAGACCAGACCCACCACCAGCGCCGCCGCCGCGGGGCTGGGCAGGCCCTGGAAGAACCGCTTGTCGACGACACCGATGTTGACGTTGAAGCGTGCCAGGCGCAGCGCCGCGCCTGCGAGGTAGGCAAAGGCCGGGATCCAGCCAAGCTTGCCCATGTCCTTCAAGGCCCAGATGTAGACGATCAGGGCCGGTGCCGCGCCGAACGCGACCATGTCGGAGAGGCTGTCCATCTGCTCGCCGAACGCGCTCTGCGAATGCGTCATGCGCGCCACGCGCCCGTCCAGGCTGTCGAGCACGGCCGCCACGAAGACTGCGATGCAGGCCGCCTCGAAGCGCCCGTCGATGGCCATCACGATGCCGTAGAAGGCCGAAAAGAGCGCTGCCAGCGTGATCGCGTTGGGCAGTACGTAGATGCCCTTGCGCCGGCGGCGCATGACCTCGCCGGGCTCGTCCGGCGAGGTCTGCGTCGGTAGGTCCATGCGGGAAGGATAGCGCAGCGCTGGCGGGCGTCGCGTGCCCGGCACCCGCAACGGACCCCGTTCAGTTGCGCGAGCGATCAACCAGCTTGTTGGCCTTGATCCAGGGCATCATCGCGCGCAGCTTCTCACCCACGATTTCGATGCTGTGCTCGGCCGTCAGGCGCCGGCGCGACAGAAGCGTGGGCGCGCCGGCGCGGTTCTCGAGGATGAAGCTCTTGGCGTACTCCCCGGTCTGGATGTCCTTCAGGGCCTGGCGCATCGCCGCCTTGGTCTGGTCGTTGACGATCTTCGGGCCGGTAACGTACTCGCCGTACTCGGCGTTGTTGCTGATCGAGTAGTTCATGTTGGCGATGCCGCCCTCGTAGATGAGGTCGACGATCAGCTTCAACTCGTGCAGGCACTCGAAGTACGCCATCTCGGGGGCATAGCCGGCCTCGACGAGCGTCTCGTAGCCCGCCTTGATGAGTTCGACGGTGCCGCCGCAGAGCACGGCCTGCTCGCCGAAGAGGTCCGTCTCGGTCTCCTCGCGGAAGTTCGTCTCGATGACACCGGCCTTGCCGCCGCCGTTGGCCGCGGCGTAGCTGAGCGCCAGGTCACGCGCCTTGCCCGACTTGTCGGCATGCACCGCGATCAGGTGCGGCACGCCGCCGCCCTGGGTGTAAGTGCTGCGCACCGTGTGGCCCGGCGCCTTGGGTGCGACCATCCAGACATCCAGGTCATCGCGGGGAACGACCTGACCGTAGTGCACGTTGAATCCATGGGCGAAGGCCAGCGACGCCCCTTGGCGGATGTGCGGCTCCACGTCGTTCTTGTAGACGGCAGCGATCTGCTCATCGGGCAGCAGGATCATCACGACATCGGCGCCCTTGACGGCCTCGGCCACCTCGGCCACCGCCAGCCCCGCCTTCTCGACCTTGGCCCACGACGCGCCTCCCCGGCGCAGGCCGACGGTGACCTTGACCCCGCTGTCATTGAGGTTCTGCGCGTGGGCGTGGCCCTGCGAGCCATAGCCGACGATGGTGACCTTCTTGCCCTTGATGAGGCTCAGGTCGGCGTCCTTGTCGTAATAGACCTTCATGCTGTTCTCCGGGTTGATGCGGTTGGTTGGCTGCGGGTTCACAGGCGCAGGATGCGTTCGCCGCGGCCGATGCCGCTGGCTCCCGTGCGCACGGTCTCGAGGATGGCGGCGCGGTCGATGGCGACGAGGAAGGCGTCGAGCTTGCCCGAATCACCCGTGACCTCGATCGTGTAGCTCTTCTCGGTGACGTCGACGATCCGGCCGCGGAAGATGTCGGCCATGCGCTTCATCTCCTCGCGCTCCTTGCCGACGGCGCGCACCTTCACGAGCATCAGTTCGCGCTCGGTGTAGCTGCCCTCGGTCAGGTCGACGACCTTGACGACCTCGATCAGCCGGTTCAGGTGCTTGGTGATCTGCTCGATCACGTCGTCGGAGCCGGTGGTGACGATGGTCATGCGCGAGAGCGACTCGTCCTCGGTCGGCGCGACGGTCAGGCTCTCGATGTTGTAGCCGCGCGCCGAGAACAGCGCGACCACGCGTGAGAGGGCCCCGGGCTCGTTCTCGAGCAGCACGGCAATGATGTGTTTCATGCGAATTCCTCGCGGATCGGGCCCCGAGGCATCGGCAGTGGTGACCACCGGCGCCCGGCCACGACCCCTTGGGGTTGAACGATGGGAAAACGACTCAAGGGCAGACAGGGAGTGCAGGCCGCGAACGCAGCACACCTGCGCCCGTGCGCACCCTCCCCGGCGTTGCCCGCCGCGCAGCGGTAACCGCGCAGCAGCAACGCCGGTTCAGGTACTCACAGCTCTTCGGAGCGCAACAGCATCTCGGTTATGCCCTTGCCCGCCTGGACCATCGGCCAGACGTTCTCCGTCGGATCAGTGCGCACGTCGAGGAAGACGGTGCGGTCCTTCAGCCGGATCGCCTCGCGCAGCGCACCTTCGACATCCGAGGGTGTCTCGACCAGCAGGCCGACGTGGCCATAGGCCTCGGCGAGCTTGACGAAGTCGGGCAACGCGTCCATGTACGAGTGCGAGTAGCGGCCGCCGTACTGGATCTCCTGCCACTGCCGCACCATGCCCAGGTAGCGGTTGTTCAGCGAGACGATCTTCACCGGCGTGTTGTACTGGCGGCAGGTCGAGAGCTCCTGGATGCACATCTGGATGCTCCCCTCGCCGGTGATGCAGAACACATCGGACTCGGGCTTGGCCAGCTTGATCCCCATCGCAAAGGGCAGGCCTACGCCCATCGTGCCCAGGCCGCCGGAGTTGATCCAGCGCCGCGGCTCCTCGAAGCGGTAGTACTGGGCCGCCCACATCTGGTGCTGACCGACGTCCGAGGTGATGTAGGCGTCGCGCTCGCGCGTGAGCTGCCACAGCTTCTCGATCACCGCCTGTGGCTTGATGACCTCGTTGCTCGGCTTGTAGGCCAGACAGCGGCGCTGGCGCCACTCCTCGATCCGGCTCCACCACTCGCCCAAGGCCTTCGCATCGGGACGCGCCTGCGCTTCGCGCACCTGGGCGATCAGTTCCTGCAGCACATCCTTCACATCGCCGACGATCGGGATGTCGACCTTGACGCGCTTGGAGATCGACGAGGGGTCGATGTCGATGTGGATGATCTTGCGCTCGACCTTGGCGAAGTCGGCCGGGTTGCCGATCACTCGGTCATCGAAGCGCGCACCCACCGCCAGCAGCACGTCGCAGTGCTGCATCGCGTTGTTGGCCTCGTAGGTGCCATGCATGCCCAGCATGCCGAGGAACCCCGGATGAGAGCCCGCAATCGCGCCCAGCCCCATCAGGGTGCTGGTGCAGGGCGTGCCCAGCAACTCGACGAGCGTCCGCAGCTCGGCCGCCGCCCCACTGGCGATGACACCCCCGCCGGTGTAGATGTAGGGCCGCTTGGCCGCAAGAAGCAGTTGCACCGCCTTGCGGATCTGCCCGCCGTGGCCCTTGCGCACGGGGTTGTATGAGCGCATCTCGATGGCCGCGGGGTACTCGAACGGCGCGGTGGCGATCGAAACGTCCTTCGGGATGTCGATCACGACCGGCCCGGGCCGACCCGTGCGTGCGATGTGAAAGGCCTTCTTGACCGTCAGCGCCAGATCGCGCACATCCTTGACCAGGAAGTTGTGCTTGACGACCGGTCGCGTGATGCCCACCGTGTCGCACTCCTGGAACGCATCCAGCCCGATGGCCGGCGTGGGCACCTGGCCGCAGAGCACGACCATCGGTGTCGAGTCCATGTAGGCGGTAGCGATGCCGGTGAGCGCATTGGTGACACCCGGCCCCGAGGTGACCAGACACACGCCGACCTCGCCGGTGGCACGGGCATAGCCGTCGGCTGCATGGGCCGCGGCCTGTTCGTGGCGCACGAGGACGTGACGGATGCTGTCCTGCTTGAACAGTTCGTCGTAGATGTAGAGCACCGCGCCGCCTGGGTAGCCCCAGACGTACTTGACGCCTTCGGCCTGCAGGCTGCGGATGAGGATTTGCGAGCCGTTGAGCTCGGCGGGGGGTGTTTGCGGTTGTGCCGGTGCGGCACGCTTGACTTCCGCGGCAGACATGTCCATGAAGAACCTCTGTGAATTTCTCTGACGAAAAACCATCGGTGCACCTCCGACGCGTTCTCTTGAAACGGCTTCGGTGCCTGCGCGATCGAATCGCCGCCACCCAGGTCGGGCAGTCGGCATCGGACCTGAAAAGAGCGTTGTGCGAAGCAGCATTATTGCACCCGCGCGACTCGACCCGGTCGCCCATAATGCGCGCCGGTCCCACAGGCTGGTCATGCAGGCACCGGCGGAGCACGCGTTGGCCACCGAGAAAGAACTGTCCGACTTCCTCAAAGCGGTCGAGAGACGCGCCTTCAAGCGCACCGTCTACGCGGTGCGCGACGACGAGGCGGCATTGGACATCGTGCAGGATTCCATGATCCGGCTGGCCGAGCGTTACGCCGACCGCCCTGCCGCCGAGCTGCCGCTGCTGTTCCAGCGCATCATGAGCAATGCCACGATGGACTGGTTCCGGCGCCAGAAGGTGCGCAATGCGGTGCTGCGCAACTTCTCGGACTTCGAAGGCGACGAGGAGTCCGACGACTTCGACCTGCTGGCGTCGCTGCAGTCGGTCGAGGGCGCACTGGGCGCCGAAAGCGCCGCCGATGCGGTCGCGCGTGAGCAGATGCTGCACCTGATCGAGACGGAGATCATGGAGTTGCCCACACGTCAACGCGAAGCCTTCCTCCTGCGTTACTGGGAGGAATTCGACGTGGCCGAGACCGCCGAGGTGATGGGCTGCTCCGAGGGCAGCGTGAAGACGCACTGCTCCAGAGCCGTGCAGGCGTTGGCGCGCGCCCTTCGAACCAAGGGAATCTCGCCATGACCGCACTGCCCACCCATCCCCAAGCGCGGCTGGACTGCCTCGAAGCGCAACTCGCAGCCCGCCTGGCAGCCGGCCTGAGCGATCGTGCCGGCACCGTGCCGCACGACATCTCCGAGCGCCTGCGCGTCGCCCGTGAGCAGGCGCTGGTGCGCGCACGCCAGCGCCGTCTGGCGCACGCCAGTGCCACGGCGGCGGGGCCGGTCGTCCTGGGCAGTGGGCAGGGCAGCACCAGTCTGGGTCGCGGAGGTCTCTGGCTGAACCTGGCGGCCTGGGCGCCACTGCTGGCTCTCGTGGCCGGCCTGCTGCTGATCGAGCACTGGGGGCGGCAGGAGCAGGTGCAAGCTGCGGCCGAAATCGACGCCATGCTGCTGTCCGACGATCTACCGCCGGCGGCCTGGACCGATCCGGGCTTTCGCGAGTACCTGAAGACCGCGCCACCGTGAGCCTGCGCACCGCCGCTTTCTTGTTCGGGGCCCTGCTCTGGACCTCGCTGCAGGCGACGACGCCAGCAGGCAGCCCCGCGTCGGCGCCGGTCCAGCAGCCCTCGGGGCCGGCCTGGAGCGCGCTGTCACCGGCGCAGCAGGCTGCACTCGCGCCTCTGCGCACACACTGGACGGGCATCGACGCGGACCGCAAGACGAAGTGGCTTGGCGTCGCGCAGCGCTACCCGTCCCTGCCCCCCGCCGAGCGCGAGCGCATCCAGGCACGCATGGCGCAGTGGGCCGCCATGTCACCGACCGAACGTGGCCGCGCCCGTGTCAATTACCAGGAACTGCGCAAGTTGCCGGCCGCCGAAAGGCAGGCTTCCTGGCAAGCCTATCGGGCGCTGCCGCCCGAGCAGCAGCAGGCTCTGGCCCGCCGTGCAGCACCGGCAACGGCCGCGGCTGCGACAGCCCCAGGGCCGACCGCGGTGACCGCCCCGGCGAACACCACGCGCAAGCGCATGGTGCCCGTCAATCCCCCACGGACACCAGCCAAGCCGGTCACCGCGACCGTCGTCCAAGTCAAGCCCGGCGCCACCACCACCCTGCTGACCAAACCGACCAATCCGCCGCCGCACACCCAGCCGGGGCTGCCCAAGATCGCCGCCACGCCGGAGTTCGTCGATCCACAAACCCTGCTGCCCACCCGCGGTCCCCAGGGTGCGGCCACGATCCGGCTGAACACGGTGCCACGGCCGGCAGCGGCGTCCGGATCGTGACGCTGCAGACACCGCAACCCCGGGCCAACACCGCGGGCATCAGGCGCCGATTGGCCGCGCTGTTCTATGAAGGCGTGCTCCTCTTTGGCGTGCTGATGGTCGCCGGCTGGCTCTATGCCGGCCTGACGCAGCAGCGCCACGCCCTGCAGGGCAAGCATGGCCTGCAGGCCTTCCTCTTCGTCGTGCTGGCGATCTATTTCGTCTGGTTCTGGACTCACGGCGGCCAGACCGTGGCGATGAAGACCTGGCGCGTAGGCTTGGAACAGGTCGATGGCCGGCCGCTGACCCAGGGCCGGGCCCTGGCGCGCTATGTGCTGGCTTGGTTGTGGATCCTGCCGGCTTTGCTGACCATTGACCTGACCGGGCTGGCCGGCGGCTATGCGGCGGCCGGCGTGGTACTGGTGGGCGTACTGGCGTATGCGGCGCTGGCTGGCTTGCACCCCGATCGGCAGTTCCTGCACGACGCGGTCTGCGGAACCCGGCTCGTCGACGTGCGAGCCACGCAGCGGGCCTGAAGACAGCCCGCACACGTGTCGGGCGTCTGCGGTGCCGCAAAAGCCGCTTTGGCAGAATCACCGGCCATGGCCAACCCGCACAAGGGGCGCACAGGTCTGACCCGGATCTGGCATGCCGCCCGCAACTCGACCGCCGGGATGGCCGCGGCCTGGCGCCACGAGAGCGCCTTCCGGCAGGAGACCGCGCTTGCCGTGCCCATGCTGCCGGCGGCGCTGTGGCTGGGCAACAGCTGGAGCGAACGCGCCATTCTGGCCGGCACGGTGCTGCTGGTGCTGATCGTGGAGTTGCTCAACTCGGGCCTCGAAGCGGCAATCGACCGCATCTCGCTCGAACACCACGAGCTCTCCGGCCGTGCCAAGGACTACGGCAGCGCCGCTGTGCTGCTCTCGCTCCTGACCTGTGGCGCAACCTGGGCGGCTGCGCTGTGGGCGCGCCTGCTGGGGTAAGTGCGCACCGGTGACCCTGATGACCATTTCGGGCCCAGCGCCGATCACCCTGTGCGTCTTCTGCGGCTCGCGGCACGGCGCGCGACCGGCCTTTGCCGAGGCGGCCCGCGCAATCGGCAGTGATCTTGCGCAGCGCGGCTGGGAACTGGTCTACGGCGGCGGCAAGGTCGGATTGATGGGGGTGCTTGCCGACGCGGCCTGCGAGGGCGGGGCCCGCGTGACCGGCGTGATCCCGCAATCGCTGATGGCACGCGAAGTCGGGCACTCCGGGCTTGCCGAGCTCCTCATCGTGCCCAACATGCACGTACGCAAGCGCCGCATGGCCGAGCGTGCACACGCCTTCGTCGCGCTGCCTGGGGGCCTGGGAACCTTCGAGGAATTGTTCGAGATCTGGACCTGGCGGCAGCTCGGCCATCACGGCCGGCCGATTGCCCTGCTCAACACGGCGGGCTACTACGACCCGCTGCTGCACTTCCTGCAGGACACGGTGCGCCAAGGCTTCGTGACCGCCGACCAGGCGGACATGCTGCTCGTCGACGACGAGCCGCAGCGGCTGCTGGCCCGCGTCGAGCAGGCGCTTGCGGGCGGTACGCCGCGCACGGACCTGCGCCGGACCTGAGCGTCCTGCGCCTGGCAGTCCTCAGACCGCGGCCTCGTCGGTCTCACCGGTGCGGATGCGCACCACCTGCATCACCGGGGTGACGAAGATCTTGCCGTCACCGATCTTGCCTGTGCGTGCGGCCTTGACGATGGCTTCGATGCAGCGCTCGACGTCGTCGTCCTTCACGACCACCTCGAGTTTCACCTTGGGCAGGAAGTCGACCACGTACTCCGCGCCGCGATAGAGCTCCGTGTGACCCTTCTGGCGACCGAAACCCTTGACCTCGGTAACGGTCAGACCCGAGACGCCCACCTCGCCGAGCGCCTCGCGCACTTCTTCGAGCTTGAATGGCTTGATTACGGCCGTGACCTGTTTCATCGAGACTCCTGCGCGGGTTCCAACTGCGGCGATTTAAGCACGGAATTTCGTGGTGATGGGCTGGCGCCAGTCACGCCCGAAACCGCGCTGTGTGATGCGCACGCCCACCGGCGCCTGCCGCCGCTTGTACTCGGCCACCCGCACCAGCCGCACCACCCGCTCGACGTCGGCACGCGCATGGCCGGCCGCGACGATCTCGTCGATCGACGCGTCGCCCTCGACGAAGCGCGCCAGGATGTCGTCGAGCACCGCGTAGGGCGGCAGGCTGTCCTGATCGGTCTGGTCCGGGCGCAGTTCGGCCGACGGCGCACGGGTGATGATGCGCTCGGGGATCACCGGGCCCGTGCTGCCATCGGCGCGCCGTGTGGGCTGGCCGTTCTTCCAGCGCGCCAGCCGGTAGACCAAGGTCTTGTAGACATCCTTGATCGCCGCAAAGCCGCCTGCCATGTCGCCGTAGAGCGTGCAGTAGCCGGTGGCCAGTTCGCTCTTGTTGCCGGTCGTCAGCACGACCCAGCCGCTCTTGTTGGACAGCCCCATCAGCAGCGTACCCCGCACGCGGGCCTGCAGGTTCTCTTCGGTGGTGTCAGCGGGCAGGCCCGCAAACGATGGCGCGAGCGCGTCCGCAAAGGCGTCGCACACCGGATCGATCGCGATCTCCTCATGGTGCACGCCAAGGCGCTGCGCCATCTCGCGCGCATCGGCCAGCGAAATGTCAGCGGTGTAGCGCGAGGGCATCATCACCGTACGCACGCGCGCCGCACCCAGCGCATCGACGGCCAGCGCCAGCACCAGGGCCGAATCCATGCCGCCGGACAGGCCGATGAGCGCACCGGCAAACCCGTTCTTGTCGACGTAGTCGCGCACCCCTGCCACCAGCACGCCCCAGACCTGCTCCTCGAGCACGGGCAAGGGCTGAATGCGCCCGCCTGGCGTGCCATGGATGTCGAACTCGACCATCAGGCGGTCTTCGGCCAAGAACGCCGCCCGTGCGACCACACGCCCCTGCGCGTCGAGCGCGAACGAGGCGCCGTCGAACACCATCTCGTCCTGCGCCCCCGCCAGCTGCGCATAGAGCAGCGGCACGCCGTGGCGGCGCGCACACGCGCCCATGCGTTGCTCGCGCACGCGGTCCTTGCCGATGTGAAAGGGCGAGGCGTTGAGCACGCACAGCACCTGGGCGCCGGCGTCGCGCGCCAGCTGCGCGGGCTCCTCGGCCCAGGCGTCCTCGCAGATCAGGACCGCCAGGCGCAGCCCTTGCACGCTGAAGACGAGTGCGCCCTGCCCGTGCTCGCGCCCGGACGCGAAGTAGCGCCGTTCGTCGAACACCCGGTAGTTGGGCAGCTCGCGCTTGCAGTAGCTGCCCAACACGCGCCCACCGCTGAGCACAGAGGCCGCATTGAAGAGCCGCGGTGCATGCTCTGCTCCCGCGTCGCTGGCCGCCGGCAAGACCGGCGGCGCAAAGGCCAGCGGATGGCCAATCACCAGATGCAGCCCCTGGCACGACGCGAGGGCTTGCGCAATGCCCTGCAAGGCCTGCTCACAGGCCTGCTGGAAGGCCGGGCGCAGCAGCAGGTCCTCCGGCGGGTATCCGCACAGCGCCAGTTCGGGCGTGAGCACCAGCTGCGCACCGTCCGCGTGCGCCTGCCGGGCCGCGCTCACGATACGCTCGGCGTTGCCGGCCAGGTCGCCGACGGTCGCGTTGATCTGCGCCAGAACGACCTTCAT
>JADZCL010000062.1 GCA_020851615.1 Rubrivivax sp. | reverse complement strand
GCATGCCAGGGTCGTTCACGCCAGCTGCGGCCGGCGCTCGATGTGCAGGCTGCGCACCAGGCCGTGCATCGCCAGCATCGCCACGGTCACCACCACGATGATGATGGTCGAGAACGCCGCCGCCTGCGAGACGAAGCCGGCCTCGTTCAGGTGCATCACCGCCACCGAAGCCACGCTCAGCTCGGGCGTGACGAGGAAGATCACCGCCGAGAGCGTGACCATCGAGCGCATGAAGAGGAAGAAGAAGACCGACAGCACGGTCGCCGCGATGACCGGGAAGATGGCGTCGGCCATCACATGCCGCGCCTTGCCGCCCAGGCACGCGACGGCGTCCTCCAGCGCCTTGGGCACCATGCGCATGCCGGTGGCCATCGTCAGGAAGCCCTGCGTGTGGTAGTGGTAGAAGTTGCACAGCGCGATCAGCAGTGCCGTGCCATACAGCCAGTGCAGCGGATAGGCCGGGTTGTTGAAGGCGAAGATGTAGGAAATGCCCAGCGTCAGGCCCGGCACGCCCACGGGCAGGATGGCCAGCAGGTACAGGAGCTTGGCAAACCGGCCCTTCAGCTCGCGCACCCCGTAGGCGAACAGGAACAGCAGCACGATGCCGATGAGCGCGGCGGCCAGCGACACGTACAGCGTCGTCCAGATCGGCTGGTAGCCGCTGGCGATCTTGACGTTGAAGTTGGCCAGGGTCAGGCTCATGTTGTAGGGCCAGAGCTTGACGAAGCTGGCGAAGACGACGACGCCGATCATGAGCCAGATCAGCAGGCTGACGACGTGGCTGATCCCGCCCAGCAGGATGTCGCGCCAGGGCGCATGCCCCGGCTGCAGCGGCGCGCGGTTCTCGGAGCCGCCGCCGAACTGCTTCTGCGAAGCCACGCGCTCGATGTAGACCGACAGCAGCGCCGGCGCCAGGAGGATGATGCCGACCACCGAGCCCATGCCGAAGTTCTGCTGTCCCGAGACCTGACTGAAGATCTCGGTGGCAAGGACCTTGTAGTCGCCGGCGATCACGGCGGCATTGCCGAAGTCGGTGATCGTGATCGTGAAGACGACGAAGGCCGCGCTCAGCAGGCCGAACTTGCAGTTGGGCAGCGTGATGTGGAAGAACTGCTGGCGCCAGTTCGCACCCATCACGGTGGCGGCGTCGTAGTAGCGCGAATCGGCGTTGCGCAGCGCGGCCTGGATGATCATGACGGCCTGCGGCAGCGCATAGAACACGTTGGAGATCAGCAGGCCCGAGAAGCCGTAGATGTTCTGCTCGACACCGCTCCAGCGCGAGATCAGCCCGTTGCGCCCGAGCAGGAACAGCAGGCCCAGGCCCTGCACGAGCGAGGGCGCCAGCAACGGCAGCAGCAGGCTCAGCCGCACCCAGGGCTTGAGCCACATGCGGCTGCGCTCCAGGCCGTAGGCCATCGGGAAGCCCAGCAGCATGCACACGGCCGTGGTGGCGACGCTGACGACGATGCTGTTGATGCCCGCCGTCACGAGGCCGGGTGTATCGGGGATGGCCGTGTAGTTGCCCAGGCCCACCGAGCCGTCGATCAGCACGAAGCTCTGCCAGAAGATGGTGAGCAGCGGCAGGCCGAAGAACAGCAGCAGCGCCAGCGTCGGGATGCCCAGGCAGGTCCAGACCAGCCATTCGTCGGCGCTGCGGGGCAGGCGCAGCCACGCCGCGGCATGCGGCCGCGGCGTCGCCTCGGTCGGAGCGCTGGCCATCGGGTCTAGGCGCTCACCCAGCGGCTTGCGGCGGCGTCGATCGTTGGCCGCACGCGCTGGCCTTCGGCGAGCCCGAAGCAGCCGTGCTGCTCGGTGAGCAGATCGAGATCGCCCCAGCGCAGCTTGGCGCGGCAGAGGTTGCCAAGAAAGGTCACCGTCTCGACGACCGCCGGTCCCTGCGGATCTTCCTCGAGCTGGATGTGCTCGGGCCGCACGCACATCAGCCACTGGTCATCCCGGCCGGGGGCCGGATGCCGCTCGAGCAAGCCCGCGGCATGCGCGCGCACCCAGGCCGGGCGCAGCAGGTTGCTCGAGCCGACGAAGTCGGCGACGAAACGCGTGCGCGGTTCGCGGTAGAGGTCCTGCGGACTGCCGACCTGCTCGATCGAGCCGCGATTCATGCAGACCACGACGTCGGCCAGCATCAACGCCTCTTCCTGGTCGTGCGTGACCATGATGGTCGGGATGCGCAGGCGCCGCTGCACGTCGCGGATCTCGCGGCGCATCTCGTTGCGCACGCGGGCGTCCAGCGCCGACAAGGGCTCGTCGAGCAGGATCAGCCGCGGGTCCACGGCCAGTGCGCGGGCCAGCGCCACGCGCTGCTGCTGGCCGCCCGAAAGCTGCCACGGGTAGCGCTGGGCCATGTCGGGGATGTGGATCATCTCCAGCAGATCGTCCACGCGCTTGGCAATGCGCGCGGGCGCCTCGCCGCGGATGCGCAGGCCGTAGCCGATGTTCTCGCGCACCGTCATGTTCGGGAACAGCGAGTACGACTGGAAGACGATGCCGAAGTTGCGCAGGCGTGGCGGCAGCCGCGTCAGGTCCTCGCCCTGGAACTGGATCTCGCCGCGATCGGCCTGCAGCAGGCCGGCGACGATGCGCAGCAGCGTCGTCTTGCCGCAGCCGCTGGGTCCGAGCAGGCAGACGAAATCGTGCGAGCCTACGCGGAGGTCGATGTCTTTGAGGGCCGGGACACCATCGAAGGATTTGTGGACATTTCTTATCTCGAGACTCATGTCAGGCCCTGGGGACACTCACTTCGCGGTGACCTGCTGCCAGCGCTTGAGGATCTCGGCGCGTTCGGCCGCTGACTTCTCGAAGTTGATCGGATAGAGCACGCTGCCCACGTCCTGCGGCAGGCCTGCCTTGAGCATGCGCTCGGCCGGTGGCACGCCGGGGATGGTGACGATCTCCTTGTACTTGCCGTACAGCGCGGCCGCCTCGGGCGAGAGCGTCCAGTCGACGAAGCGCCGGGCGTCCTTCATGTTCTTGGTGCTCGACAGGATGGAGGTGGCCTCGAGTTCGTAGCCCTCCCACTTGGGCGGGATCACCATCTTCAGCGGGAAGCCCTCCTGGATCGCCTGCACAGCCGGGAAGGCGAACGAGATGCCGATCGCGTACTCGCCGCTGCGTGCCATCTTGCAGGGCTTGGAGCCGGAACTGGTGTATTGCGCGATGTTCTTGTTCAGCTCGCCGATGTACTTCCAGCCCTCTTCGCCGCGGCCTTGAATCAACGCCGCGACCTGCAGCCAGCCCACGCCCGAAGAGGCGGGGTTGGGCATGACCAGCTCGCCCTTGTAGACCGGGTTGGTGAGGTCGTCCCAGCTGGTGGGGATGGGCAGGTTCTTGGCCTTGGCGCGTTCGGTGTTGATGCAGAACGCGTTCATGTAGCCGGTGGCGGCAAACCAGGTGCCGTCCTTGCCCTTGTACTTGTCGGCCAGGGCCTTGGCGGCCGCCGGCTCGTACTTGGCGAGCGAGCCGTGGATGCGCGGGTCGAGCATGTTGGTGACGGCAAAGCCCCAGATCACGTCCGCGCGCGGGTTGTTCATCTCGGCGATCGCACGCGCAGCCAGGTCGCCGGTGGACAGGCGCAGCACGTTGAACTGCACGTCCGGCATGGCCTTCTTGGCCGCGGTCATGTAGTCGGCGATCTCGTCGTCCTCGAGTGCGGTGTAGACGGTGAGCGGGGCGGCCAGTGCCGAATTCGCGTAGCCGACCGCCATCAGGATGGCGGCGACGCCGATCAACTTGTTGCGCAGCGCGTGCATGCTTGTCTCCGTGGTTCGTGCAATTCGAAAGCGCCTGTTCACCGGCGACCGCCCGTGAACCGTCGCTCGTGCGGGGTGTGAGGCATTCTGGTGAAGAACCCCTTTGTATGCAATCAAAGGGGAATCGTCGATGCGGGTCTGCACTACGCGCGGCGACTACAGCGTCCCCGTGATGGCGTCGCGCAGGATGGCGTCGTACTGTGCGGCGCTGAAGGGAATGGGGTTGGTCGACGCCGACGGGTCGGCAGCCGCCTGCGCACCGATCCGGCCGACGGCGTCGTCGGGAACGCCGATCTCGCGCAGCGTGTGCGGGATGCCGATGCTCTCGCGCAGTTCGAGCACCCAGTCCAGCAGCGCCGCAAAGCTGCCCTGCGCCAGGCCCATGTAGCGGGCCAGTTGCGCCATCGTCGGCGCGACGGCCTGCTCGTTGGCCTTGAGGACGTAGGGCATCAGGATGGCGCACAGCGTGCCATGGTGCGCGTCGTAGATGGCCCCCAGGGGGTGTGCCAGCGCGTGGATGGCACCCAGCCCCTTCTGGAAGGCGGTCGCCCCCATGCTCGAGGCGACGAGCATCTGCGTGCGCGCCTGCAGGTCGCTGCCGTCCGCGACGGCACGCCGCAGGTACTGGTGGATGAGGTGGCAGCCTTCCATGCCGATCCCGGTGGCCATGGGGTGATAGAAGGGTGAGCACAGCGCCTCCAGGCTGTGCGAGAGGGCGTCCATGCCGGTCGCCGCAGTCAGTCGTGGTGGCAGGGCCACCGTCAGTTCGGGGTCCAGCAGCACGACTGCCGGCAGCATGCGCGCGTGGAAGATGATGCGCTTGGCGTGCGTGCTCTCGTCGACGATGACCGAGGCGCGGCCGACCTCGGAGCCGGTGCCCGCCGTCGTCGGCACTGCCACCACCGGCGCCATGCCCTCGACCTTGACGCGCAGGTAGTTGTCGCCTTCGTCGACGAAGTCCCACAGCGGCCGGTCCTGCCCGGCCATCAGCGCGATGGCCTTGGCCGCATCGAGCGCCGAGCCGCCGCCAAAGGCGATCACGCCGTCGTGCCGGCCCGCATGAAAGGCCGCCACGCCCGCCGTCACGTTGCCGCCGGTGGGGTTGCCCTTGACCTCGGCGAACAGCCCGCATTCGAGGCCCTCGGCCCTGCACAGCGCCAGCGTGCTGGTGACGATCGGCAGGCCCGCCAGGCCGGGGTCGGTGACCAGCAGCGGCCGGCTCATGCCCAGCGCGCGGCAGTGCGCGGGGAGTTCGCGGATTCGCCCGGCGCCGACCTTGATCGAGGTCGGGTAGTTCCAGTTCGCAGTTGGGGTTTGCATGATCGGACGGCCTTACGGAAGACGCAGGTGAAAGGACTTGGCGCGGGTCAGCGACTGGTAGCCCAGGATGGACAGCGAAACCCCGTGGCCGGTGTTCTTCACGCCGGTCCATGCCAGGCCGGGGTCCAGGTAGTCGCAGCGGTTGAGGAAGAAGGTCCCCGTGGCGATGCGCCGGCCGAGTTGCCGGGCGGCATCGACGTCGCGCGTGAACACGGCGGCAGTGAGGCCGTAGGGCGAGTCGTTCATCAGCGCCACGGCCTGGTCGTCGGTGCGCACCGGCATCAGGCCGACCACCGGCCCGAAGCACTCCTCGTTCATGACCGGCATGGCGTGCGTCACGTCGGTGAGGATGGCCGGTGCCACATAGGGGGTGCCTGTGCGCGCACTCGGGAAGCGCTTGCCGTCGATGACGTTGCGCGCGCCCTGCTGCACCGAGGCCGCGATGACGGCGCGGATCTCGTCGGCGGCGCGGGTGCGCACGACCGGGCCGAGGTTGGTGTCGGCCTCGAGCGGGTTGCCCAGGCGGTACTGCTCGGTGAGTGCGACTGCGCGGGCGAGGAACTCGGGGTAGACCGCCTCGTTCACGTAGATGCGCTGGATGCCGCAGCACGACTGCCCGGAGTTGTAGAAGGCGCCATCGACCAGCGTCTCCACGGCATGCGCGAGGTCGGCGTCGGCGCGCACGTAGGCCGGATCATTGCCACCAAGCTCCAGGCCGCGACCGATGAAGCGCCCCGCCGCCGCGTGCTCGACCGCCGCGCCGCCGGCAACAGATCCGGTGAACGCCACGTAGTCCACCCACGGCGACCGGATCAAGACGTCGATGGTCGCGTGCGAGGCATGGATGAACTGGAACAGCCCGCGCGGCACGCCCGCCGCGGCGAAGGCGTCGACCAGGCCCTCGGCGCACAGCGGTGTCTGCTCCGAATGCTTGAGGATGACCGCGTTGCCTGCAGCCAGCGCGGGCACGATGCTGTTCACCGCGGTCAGCAGCGGGTAGTTCCACGGTGCGATCGTCAGCACCGTGCCCACCGGCTCGCGCTCGATGAAGCGCTCGAAGCCGCTCTTCTGCGGCAGCGGGATTGCGGCCAAGGCTTCGGGCGCGATCGAAAGCATGTGGCGCGCGCGTTCGGCAAAGCCCTTGAGCTCCCCCGGGCTCTGGGCCAGCGGGCGTCCCATCTGGCGCGTGATGTCGTGCGCCATGGGCTCGCCGCGCGCCAGCACGGCGTCAACTGCGGCCTGCAGCACCTGGCTGCGCTCGCTGAGCGGGCGATCCGCCCATTCGCGCTGCGCACGCCGCGCGGCCTGCGCGAGCGCTTCGAGCCCGCTTGCCGGCGTGCGCGCGCGCGTGACGACGGGCGTGCCGTCGACCGGGCTGATCGTCGTGAATTCATCCATCGGGTCTCTCCAGAGAGGGGGGGTGGACCGCCGCTGCCGGTGCAGGCTGCGGCGGCCGCGCGGAGCTACATCCTTTCGAAGCCGCGAAAGCGCTCCCAGTCGGTCACGGCGGCTTCGAAGGCGTCGATCTCCACCTGCGCCATGTTCAGGTAATGGTCGATCACCGGGCGGCCGAACGCGGCGCGCGCGATGGCCGAATCGCGCAGCAGCGCTTGCGCCTCGACCAGGTTGTGCGGCACCCGCGGCTTGTCGGAGGTGTAGGCGTTGCTCGGGTAGGCGTCCTCGAGCTCGAGGCGGTTCTCGATCCCGTGCAGGCCGGCGGCGATCATCGCCCCCAGCGCCAGGTACGGGTTGGCGTCACCACCGGGCACCCGGTTCTCCACGCGCAACGACGCCCCGTGGCCGACGACGCGCAGCGCGCAGGTCCGGTTGTCCCGCCCCCAGGCCACGGCCGTGGGGGCGAAGCTGCCCTTGGCAAAGCGCTTGTAGGAGTTGATGTTGGGCGCGAAGAACAGCGTCAGCTCGCGCATGCAGGCCAGCTGCCCGGCGAGGAAATGGCGGAACAAGGGCGACATGCCGTCGGCCTCGCTGCCGGCGAAGACGGCGGTCCCGTCCGGGTTGCGCAGGCTCAGGTGGATGTGGCAGGAGCTGCCCTCACGCTGGTTGAACTTCGCCATGAAGGTCAGCGAATAGCCTTCCTGCGCGGCGATCTCCTTGGCGCCGTTCTTGTAGATCGCGTGCTCGTCGGCGGCCTGCAGCGCCGGCCCGTACCCGAAATTGATTTCGTGCTGGCCGAAGTTGCACTCGCCCTTGGAGTTCTCCAGCACCAGGCCGGCGCCCACCATGTTGTTGCGGATGCGCGCCAGCAGCGGCTCGATGCGTGCGGTGTCCAGCAGCGCGTAATCGACGTTGTAGAGGTTGACCGGCTCCAGGTCGCGGTAGGCCTTGTGCCAGGCCTGCTCGTAGGTGTCGCGAAAGACGATGAACTCGAGCTCGGTGGCGGCGAAGGCGAGCAGCCCATGCCCGGCCAGCCGCTCGATCTGTCGGCGCAGCACCTGCCGCGGCGAGACGACCACCGGTGTGCCGTCGGCCCATTGCAGGTCGCACAGCACGAGGGCGGTGCCGGCGTGCCAGGGCATGCGGCGCAGCGTGGCAAGGTCGGGGACGAAGACGAAGTCGCCATAGCCGCGCTCCCACGAGGTGATCTCGTAGCCGGAGACGGTGTTCATGTCGATGTCGACCGCCAACTGGTAGCTGCAGCCCTCGGCATGGTGGGCCAGCACGGTGTCGAGGAAGTAGCGCGCGGCAAGGCGCTTGCCCTGCAGGCGACCCTGCATATCGGTCATCGCGATGACGACGGTGTGGATCGTTCCGGCGGCAACCTCGGCCTTCAGTTGCGCCAGCGTGAGCGGGCTTTGCAGTGGGGTGTCGGCAGGCGGCATCGGGTGCGAACGGGTAGGCCCCATGGATGGTAGCGCCCAAAGCCCGGTTCAGGACCGGGTCCGGGCCGGCTTGCAAGCACTGCGGCGCAGGTGCACACTGGGCCCGTCGGCCCCCGTGCCGATGGCCCGGGATCAAGCCTCAGCACCGGGCGCTGCCCCTGGCGGCGGCGGGTGCGTGTGGCCGCGGGCCCGGATGACCTCTGCCCACCCACCTCACCTGGAGGCTTGAATGAACCTGACGATCAGCGGACACCATCTCGAAGTCACGCCCGCGCTGCGGGAGTACGTGCTGAACAAGCTGGACCGGGTGACGCGTCACTTCGACCAGGTCGTCGACATCAACGTGTTGCTGACCGTGGAGAAGAAGAAGGAAAAGGAGCGCCGGCAGCGCGCCGAGGTGACGCTGCGCGTCAAGGGGCGTGACATCTTCGTCGAGCATGCCAGCGAAGACCTGTACGCCGCGATCGATCAGCTCATGGACAAGCTCGACCGCCAGGTCGTGCGTCACAAGGACCGCCTGCAGGACCACCACGCCGGCGCCAAGCGCCTGGACGCGAGCACCGGCTGACGCGTGCACCGCCGGTCCCGCCCCGGTTCGCGCAAGACGGCCCTGCGGGGCCGTTTTCGCTGGCCCCGGCGCTCGTTGCTGCAATGCCGCGAATATTCCCGCTTCCCCGCTTCAGGGGGCCTTCGAGCGCGGGCGAGGGCAGGGGGGGCTTCCTATAATCCCACGCTCTGTAACACTCGGCGTGGCCGCTCACGAGCGATCGAACGGCCCACGGGGGGACGCATCCAGATGAATCGCCTCGCCGCCATCCTGCCCGCTGCCAACGTGGTGGTGGACGTGGATGCGACCAGCAAGAAGCGCGTGTTCGAGCACGCCGGCCTGCTGTTCGAGAACCAGCACGTGATCGCCCGAGGCACCGTGACGGACAACCTGTTCGCGCGCGAGCGGCTGGGTTCCACCGGTCTGGGCCACGGAGTGGCCATCCCGCATGGGCGCATCAAGGGCTTGAAGAACCCGCTGGCCGCAGTCGTGCGGCTGCGCCAGCCCGTGGCCTTCGACGCCCCGGACGACGAACCGGTGCTGCTGCTGATCTTCCTGCTCGTGCCCGAGGCGGCGACGCAGCGCCACCTCGAGATCCTCTCCGAGATCGCCGAGATGCTCTCCGACCGCGAGTTGCGCGAGCGCCTCAAGTCCGAGGCCGAGGCGGCCACGGTGCATCGGCTGATCTCCGACTGGGAGCCGTTGAAGACGGTGGCCTGAGCACCGTGCCGGCATGAAGCCCACCGTCATCAGCGCCGAGGCCTTGTTCGAGGCCCAGCGCGAGGTGCTGCACTGGGAGTGGATAGCAGGCCACGCCCACCCCGAGCGGCGCTTCGACGACGCGGCGGTGCGCGAGGCGCGCTCGGCCGCCGACCTTGTCGGCTACCTGAACTACATCCACCCCTATCGCGTGCAGATCGTCGGCCAGCGCGAGGTGGCCTACCTGTCGCGCGACGACGCCGAAACGCAGGAGCGGCGCATCTCGCGCATCGTCGCACTCGAGCCGCCGGTGCTGATCATCGCCGACGAGCAGGTGCCTCCCGAGCGGGTCGTGGCGATCTGCGACCGCGCGGAGATTCCGCTCTTCGTCACCCGCGAGTCCGCCGGTCACGTGATCGACGTCGTGCGGGCCTATCTGGGCGAGTTGTTCGCCGAGCGCACCACGCGCCACGGTGTCTTCATGGACATCCTGGGGCTGGGCGTGCTGCTCACGGGCGAGTCAGGCCTGGGCAAGAGCGAACTCGGTCTGGAGTTGATCAGCCGCGGCCACGGGCTGGTGGCCGACGACGCCGTCGACCTCTACCGCATCAGCCAGACGGCGATCGACGGGCGCTGCCCCGACCTGCTGCTGAACCTGCTGGAGGTGCGCGGCATCGGCCTGCTGGACATCAAGGCCATCTTCGGTGAGACCGCGGTGCGGCGCAAGATGCGCCTCAAGCTCATCGTGCACCTGGTGCGCAAGGAGACGATGGAGCGCGACTTCGAGCGCCTGCCCTACGAGCCCCTGTACGAGGACGTGCTCGGGCTGCCGGTGCGCAAGGTGGTGATCGCGGTCGATGCCGGGCGCAACCTGGCGGTGCTGGTCGAGGCCGCGGTGCGCAACACCGTGCTGCAG
>JADZCL010000061.1 GCA_020851615.1 Rubrivivax sp. | reverse complement strand
GCGGCGCAACTGGCCATCGCCGAGGGCAAGCGTGACCGCTACGAGCAGCTCGAAGGCAGTGTTTCGCGCTCGGCCATCGAGGCGGCGCGCCTCGAGGCGCAGGGGCTGAAGCAGCGCCGCGACGCCCTGGTTGCGGGCCTGGGTGCAGCCTTGCCCCTGCGGGCCCCGGTGTCCGGCGTGATCAGCGCGGCGCAGGTGGTCGCCGGGCAGGTGGTGGACGCCAAGGAGACCGTCTTCGAGGTGATCGACCCAGGGCGCCTGCTGGTCGAGGCGCTGGCCTATGACGCATCGCTGGTCGAAGGCATCGCCCGTGCGCAGGCCCCCGCGGCCGGCGGCATGGTGGAGCTGCAGTTCGTCGGCGGTGGGCGGCAGCTGCGCGAGCAGGCGTTGCCGCTGCTGTTCCGGGTGCAGGCCGCGACTGTGCCGCTGGCCGTGGGCCAGTCGCTGAAGGTGATCGCCCAGACATCGCGCACCGTCAAGGGCGCTGCTGTGCCGGTGGCGGCGCTGGTGAAGGTGGGCGCGGGTGAGACGGCGGTCTGGGTGCGCGACGGGGCCGAGCGCTTTGTCCTGCGTCGTGTGAAGGTGGCGCCGCTGGATGCGACCCGTGTGGCCGTGGTGGCCGGCCTGGCCAACGGCGAGCGCGTGGTGACCGCTGGCGCCGACCTGCTGGCCCAGGTGAAGTGAGGGCCTGTGATCGACGCCATCGTCCACCTCGCCCTGAGACAGCGCTTGATCGTGCTGGGCGTGTCGTTGCTGCTCGTGATCTACGGCGTGCTCACGGTGCGGCAGATGCCGGTGGACGTCTTCCCCGACCTCAACAAGCCCACGGTCACGCTCATGACCGAAGCCGGTGGCATGGCGCCCGAAGAGGTGGAGCAGCGCGTGAGCTTCCCCATCGAGTCGAGCATGAACGGCATGCCCGGCGTGACGCGCGTGCGCTCGGTCTCCGGCGTGGGCCTGTCCCTCGTGTACGTCGAGTTCGAGTGGGGCTCGGACATCCATCGCAACCGCCAGCAGGTCAGTGAGCGGCTGAACCTGGTGCGCGAGCAGTTGCCGGCAGGGATCGTGCCGCAGCTCGGGCCCATCTCGTCGATCATGGGCGAGATCCTGCTGATCGCGCTGCCGGCCGATCCGGCCAAGGTCAGTCCGATGCAGGTGCGCGAGTACGCCGAGTGGGTCATGCGCCCGCGCCTGCTCACCGTGCCGGGCATCGCCCAGGTGATCCCCATCGGTGGCGAGGTGCGGCAGTACCGCGTCGAGCTCAAGCCGTCGCAGTTGCAGGCCTTGGGCGTCGAGCGCGAGCGGCTGGAGCTCGCACTCAGTGACTTCGGTGCCAACACGAGCGGCGGCTTTCTCCAGTCACAGGGACGCGAATACCTGATTCGCCAGATCGGCCGCACCAACCGCATCGAGGACCTGCAGAACCTGGTGGTGACGGTGAAAAGCGGCCAGGCGATCCTGCTCCACCAGGTGGCCGACGTAGTGGTGGCCCCGGCCACCAAGCGCGGCGATGCGGGCTTCAACGGCCGCCCGGCGGTGATCCTGTCGGTGCAGAAGCAACCCGCGGCCGACAGCGTGCAGCTCACGCGCGAGGTCGAGCGCGCGCTCGACGAGCTGCGCAAGAGCCTGCCGCCTGGCGTCCAAACGCCCCAGTTCCTCTTCAAGCAGGCCGATTTCATCGAGAACTCCGTGAGCAACGTCGAGGACGCGCTGCGCGACGGCGCGATCCTGGTTGCGGTGATCCTGTTCCTGTTCCTGCTCAACCTGCGCACCACGCTCATCTCGCTGGCGGCCATTCCACTGTCGCTGCTGGTCACGGCGCTGGTGTTTCGCTATTTCGGCCTGTCCATCAACACCATGACGCTGGGCGGGCTGGCGATCGCCATCGGCGAGCTGGTGGACGATGCGGTCGTCGGTGTCGAGAACGTGCTGCGCCGCCTCGAGATCAACCGCGTGGCGCCCGCACCGCGACCGGCGGTCGAGGTCATCGCGGCGGCCACGCTCGAAGTGCGCTCGGCCATCGTCTACGCCACCTTCATCATCGTGCTCGTGTTCGTGCCGCTGTTCGTGCTGCCAGGCATCGAAGGCCGGATGTTCACGCCACTGGGTGTGGCCTACATCGTCTCGATCCTGGCAAGCATGCTGGTGTCGATCACCGTCACGCCGGTGCTGGCGTACTACCTCCTGCCGCGCATGAAGCAATCGCACGGCGGCGAAAGTCCTCTGGTGAGCTGGCTCAAGCGCTGGGACGCCAGGCTGCTGCACTGGTCGTTCCCCCGCAGCCGCGCGCTGCTGGCCTGGGCGCTGGCCGCGGTGATTGCAGCGGCGGCGAGCGTGCCGTTCTTTGCGCGCTCCTTCCTGCCGCCCTTCAATGAAGGCACGCTCACCGTGAACCTGCTGCTCGATCCAGGCACTTCGCTGGAGGCGTCCAACCGCGTCGGCGAAGCTGCGGAGAAGCTCATCGCCCAGGTGCCCGAAGTGATGGTCGTGGGCCGCCGCACCGGGCGTGCCGAACTGGACGAGCATGCCGAAGGCGTGCACTACAGCGAGCTCGACGTCGATCTGAAGCCCTCGGCGCGCAGCCGCGAAGCCATCATCGGCGAGTTGCGCGAGCGCCTGGCCGTGCTGCCGGCGACCAGCAGCGTGGGGCAGCCGATCTCGCATCGGCTGGATCACCTGCTGTCGGGCGTGCGCGCGCAGGTCGCGCTGAAGATCTATGGCGATGACCTCGACACCTTGCGCGGACTGGCCGAGGACTTGCGGGCCCGGCTGGCACGGGTCGCCGGCATCACCGATCTGCAGGTCGAGAAGCAGGTCCTCATCCCGCAGATCAAGATCCGCATCGACTACGAGCAGGCGGCACGCCTGGGCGTCGCACCGGGGACACTGCTGCGCTCGCTCGAGCAGATGATCGATGGCGAGCGCATCACCCAGATCGTCGAAGGCAACCGGCGCTTCGACCTCGTCGTGCGCCTGCCCGAGTCCGGACGCGAACTGCAGGCGCTGCGTGGCCTGCTGATCGAGACAGCCACGGGTCACGTGCCGCTGTCGCAACTGGCCACCATCGAGGACGGCAACGGTCCCAACCAGGTCAGCCGCGAGAACGCGCGCCGACGCATCGTGCTGTCGGCCAACACCGACGGCCGCGACATGTCGAAGGTGATCGCCGACATCCGGGCGGAACTGGCCGCACGAGCGCTGCCCGAGGGCTACTTCACGGCCCTGGAAGGTCAGTTCCAGGCGCAGGAGGATGCGGCGCGGCTGATCGCGCTGCTGGCCCTGGTGTCGCTGGGCATGATCTTCCTGGTGCTCTACAGCCGCTACCGTTCAGTGGTGCTGACGGCCATCATCATGGGCAACATCCCGCTGGCCCTGGTCGGCAGTGTGGTGGCGCTGTGGATCTCCGGCCAGCCGCTGTCGGTGGCGGCGCTGGTGGGCTTCATCACGCTGACGGGCATCGCCACCCGCAACGGCATCCTGAAGGTCAGCCACTACATCAACCTGTGCGCCTTCGAAGGCGAGACCTTCGGCGACGCCATGATCGTGCGCGGCTCGCTGGAGCGCCTCACGCCGGTGCTGATGACGGCGCTGGTCGCGGCCTTTGCACTGGTGCCGCTGCTCATCTCGGCCGACGCGCCGGGCAAGGAGGTGCTGCACCCGGTGGCCGTGGTGATCTTCGGCGGCCTGGTGAGCTCCACGCTGCTCGATTCCCTGCTCACGCCCGTGATGTTTCGTCTGTGGGGCGAGAAGCCGTTGCAACGCCTGCTCGCACAGCAGGAACAGACGAGTTTTTGACCCGAAAGGAAACCGCATGAAATCCCTGGTCTCGTTCATGGCCGCGCTGGCCATGGCCATTGCAAGTGCCGGTGCCATGGCGCACGACGATGCGACGATGGACAAGCAGAAGGCGCCCAATGGCGGCCAGCTGCGGATGGCCGGCCCCTACCATTTCGAACTGGTCCTGGCCAAGGGCGCCAAGGG
>JADZCL010000060.1 GCA_020851615.1 Rubrivivax sp. | reverse complement strand
GAGCTGCCCTACCAGGTCAACAAGAAGACGCTGCAGGAGCGCATGGCCGAGCTGGTCAACGAGAAGAAGATCGAGGGCATCAGCGAGATCCGCGACGAGTCCGACAAGTCCGGCATGCGCCTGGTCATCGAGCTCAAGCGCGGCGAGATGCCCGAGGTCGTGCTCAACAAGCTCTTCAAGCACACCCAGCTGCAGGACACCTTCGGCATCAACATGGGGGCGCTGGTCGATGGCCAGCCGCGGCTGTGCAACCTCAAGCAACTGCTCGAGATCTTCCTCGAGCACCGCCGAGAGGTGGTCACGCGGCGCACGGTGTTCGAGCTGCGCAAGGCGCGCGATCGCGGCCACGTGCTCGAGGGGCTGGCGGTCGCGCTGGCCAACATCGACGAGTTCATCGAGACCATCAAGGCGAGCCCCACGCCGCCGGTGGCCAAGGCCGCGCTGATGAGCAAGAGCTGGGACAGCTCGCTGGTGCGCGAGATGCTCGCGCGCGCCGAAGGGCAGACGCCTGGCGGCCGCTCGTCCTTCAGGCCCGAGGGCCTGCCCGCGGGCTACGGCCTGCAGCCGGGCGGGCTCTACCGGCTCTCGGACGAGCAGGCGCAGGAGATCCTGCAGATGCGCCTGCAGCGCCTGACGGGGCTGGAGCAGGACAAGATCATCGCCGAGTACCGCGAGGTGATGGCGCAGATCGCCGACCTGCTCGACATCCTGGCCAGTTCCGCGCGGGTGACGGAGATCATTGCCGGCGAGCTCACCTCGCTGGCGCAGGAGTTCGCGCGCAGCAAGGCCGGTGCGCGGCGCAGCGTGATCGAGCGCAACGCGCAGGAGCTGGGCACCGAAGACCTGATCACGCCGGCCGACATGGTCGTCACGCTCTCGCACACCGGCTACATCAAGAGTCAGCCACTGGTGGAGTACCGGGCGCAGCGCCGCGGCGGGCGCGGCAAGCAGGCCACGCAGACCAAGGAAGACGACTGGATCGACCAGCTATTCATCGCCAACACGCACGACTGGATCCTGTGCTTCAGCGACCGCGGGCGTGTCTACTGGCTCAAGGTCTGGGAAGTTCCGCAGGGCGGCCGAGCCAGCCGGGGCAAGCCCATCGTCAACATGTTCCCGCTGCAGGGCGGCGAGAAGATCACGGTCGTGCTGGCCCTCACCGGCGATGCGCGCAGCTTCCCGGGTGACCACTTCGTCTTCATGGCCACGGCCCTGGGCACGGTGAAGAAGACGGCGCTGGACGGGTTCAGCAACCCGCGCAAGGCAGGCATCATCGCGGTCGATCTCGACGAGGGCGACCATCTCATCGGCGCCGCGCTCACCGACGGCCAGCACGACGTGATGCTGTTCAGCGACGGCGGCAAGGCGGTGCGCTTCGACGAGAACGACGTGCGCCCGATGGGGCGCAACGCACGCGGCGTGCGCGGCATGGCGCTCGAACCCGGCCAGGGCGTGATCGCCATGCTCGTGGCCGAGGACGAAACGCAGTCCGTGCTGACGGCCACCGAGAACGGCTACGGCAAGCGCACCTCGATCGTGGAATACACCCGCCACGGGCGCGGCACCAAGGGCATGATCGCGATCCAGCAGAGCGAGCGCAACGGCCGCGTCGTGGCCGCCACGTTGGTGCGCCCGGCCGACGAGATCATGCTGATCACCGACACCGGCGTGCTGGTGCGCACGCGCGTGGCAGAGATCCGGGAGCTCGGCCGTGCCACGCAAGGCGTGACCCTGATCGCACTGGACGACGGCGCCAAGCTCTCTGGCCTGCAGCGCATCGTCGAGAACGACGCCCAATCCCCTGACGGCGCCACTCAAGGTGGCGACGACACCGACACCACCGGCGGCACCGGTGCGGAGAACGCATGAAGCGCATTGCCCTCGCAGGTACGCTGGCCCTGACCCTGCTGACCGCCACCCTGCCCGCGCTCGCCCAGGGCGCCACCTCGGCTCCGGCCTCGGCAGCCAAGAAGGAGCTTGCCGCGCGCATCGTCAAGCTGCAGCAGCCGGGCATCGACATGCTGGCCCGCCAGCTCGTCGAGGCACCCGTCATGCAGATCATGCAGCAGGCCGGCGTCGCGCTGCAGCAGCGCGTGGCAGCCGACCGCCGCCAGGCGGTGGCCAACGACATCCAGGCCGATGCGCGCAAGTACGCCGAGGAGATGAACCCGATCGCGCGCGAGAAGGCAACCAAGCTCGCGCCGGGCATCGTGCAGCCCATTCTCGAGGAGAAGTTCACCGAGGACGAATTGCGCCAGCTGATCACCATCATCGAGTCGCCGGTCAACCGCAAGTACCAGGCACTGGGCCCGGACATGCAGCGCGCACTCGGCGAAAAGCTCGTCGCCGAACTCAAGCCGGCCCTCGAGCCGCGCCTGAAGGCACTGGCACAGACCGTTGGCAGCCGGCTTCAGCCGGCCGGGGCGGCCTCGGGTGCCACCAGCGGCAAGTGAGATGAACCCGGCCGGCGCCGACGACCCGCAACTGCTCGCGCTGCGCGAGCGCATCGACGCCGTCGATCGCGAGCTGCTGGCACTGCTCAATCGCCGTGCCGAGCTGGCGCTGGCCGTCGGCGAGGTCAAGAAACGCGACGGCTCCGCAGTCTTCCGCCCCGAGCGCGAAGCGCAGGTGATCGACGGCCTGAAGGCCCTCAACGCGGGACCGCTCAAGCGCGAGAGCGTCGCGCCGATCTGGCGCGAGATCATGTCGGCCTGCCGTGCACTCGAGGCGCCGCTGCGCGTGGCCTATCTCGGCCCGGCGGGCACCTTCAGCGAGGAGGCGGCGCTGGGCTATTTCGGCTCGTCGATCGTGCGTGTGCCCTGCCTGAGCCTGGACGAGGTCTTTCGCCTGACCGCAGCCGGTGCCGCCGACTATGGCGTCGTGCCCATCGAAAACTCGACCGAAGGCGGTGTCGCGCGCGCACTCGACCTCTTCCTGCACACCCCGCTGACGCTCGTGGGCGAGACCAGCCTGCACGTGCGCCACAACCTGCTGCGCAAGACCGATTCGCTGCCGGGCATCACCGCGGTGCTCGCCCACCCTCAGGCGCTGGCGCAATGCCACGACTGGCTCACGACGCACCTGCCGCAGGCCGAGCGCCGCCCCGTGGCCAGCAACGCGGAAGGGGCTCGCCTGGCGAGTCTGGACGCGGCGCTGGCGGGCATCGCCAGCACCCGCGCGGGCAGCGAGTTCGGGCTGCACGTCGTTGCACCAGCCATCCAGGACGACCCGAACAACCGCACCCGCTTCGTCATCGCGACGCTGCCGGGCCAGCATGCCGTCCCCGGCATCTCGGGGCATGACTGCACGAGCCTGGTCGTGTCGGTCGCCAATCGCCCCGGCGCCGTGCATGACCTGCTCGTGCCGCTGAAGAAGCACGGCGTGTCGATGTCACGCTTCGAGTCGCGGCCTGCACGTTCGGGCCAGTGGGAGTACTACTTCTACATCGACGTGCTCGGCCACGCCGGCCAACCCGAGGTGGCCGCAGCACTGGACGAGCTGCGTGCGGCCTGTGCCTTCTTCAAGGTGCTTGGCAGCTACCCGGTCGACGTTCACTGAAGGCGCACGCGGCATGTTCAACCAGCTCGGGGTGATCGGTTGCGGCCTGATGGGCGGCTCCTTCGCGCTGGCGCTCAAGCGCGCGGGGCTGGTCAAGCGGGTGGTGGGCTACAGCAAGTCGCCATCGACGACCGAGCGGGCCAAGAAGATGGGCGTCATCGACGTCGCCGCCGAATCCGCGCTGCTGGCGGTGGCGGGATCGGACATCGTGCTGATCTCGGTGCCGGTGGCGGCGACCGAAGCGACCTTCAAGGCCATCCGCCATCTCGTCGAGCCGGGCCTGCTGGTGATGGACGTGGGCAGCACCAAGCGCGACGTGATCGACGCCGCGCGTCGAGTGCTGCGCGAGCGCGTGGGCGCGTTCGTGCCGGCGCATCCGATCGCCGGCAAGGAGCTGGCCGGCATCCAGCACGCCGACGCCGCCCTCTACAGCGGACGCCAGGTGATCCTGACGCCGCTGCCGCAGAACCCGCCCGAACTGGTGCAGAAGGCCACCGACGTCTGGTCGGCGATCGGCACGCAGGTGCTGAAGATGACGCCGGAGAACCACGACGCTGCCTTTGCCGCCGTCAGCCACCTGCCGCACCTGCTGGCCTTCGCCTACTTCAGCGCCGTCGTCAACCAGCCTCAGGGCCGCGACTACCTGTCGCTGGCGGGGCCGGGCTTTCGCGACTTCACGCGCATCGCAGCGGCATCCCCCGAGCTGTGGCGCGACATCCTGGTCGCCAATCGCGAGGAACTGTTCAAGCAGTCGCAGCGCTTTCGTCACGTGCTGGATGCGCTCGAGCATGCCATCCGCGAAGGCAACGCCGAGGCCCTGGCCGACCTCATCCGTGGCGCCGCAGAAGGTCGTGCGGCATGGCACATGAGCAGCCCGAAGGTGGCCGGCACACGCTGACCCGGCCGATGCTCGCGATTCCCCATCTGGACCTGCCGCCCCTGCGCAGCGCTGCCGGCACCGTGCGGCTGCCGGGCTCCAAGTCGATCTCCAACCGCGTGCTGCTGCTGGCCGGTCTGGCCGCTGGCGTGACCGAAGTGCACGACCTGCTGGACAGCGACGACACGCGCGTGATGCTGCAGGCCCTGCAGGCGCTGGGCTGCCAGCTCGAGCGCGAGGGCACATGCCTGCGCGTGCACGGCCTGGGCGGGCACCTGCACGTCCACACGGCAGGGCTGTTCCTGGGCAATGCCGGCACCGCGATGCGCCCGCTCACCGCCGCGCTGGCCGTGCTGGCCGCCACGCAGGGCGGCACGTTCGAACTGAGCGGCGTGCCGCGCATGCACGAACGCCCGATCGGCGACCTCGTCGATGCCTTGCGCCCCCTGGGCTGCACGATCGACGAGCTCGGCAAGCCCGGCTATCCGCCGCTGCGCGTGAGCGGCCAGGCCGGCGGCCGTCTGCACATCGGGCAGCCCATCCGGGTGCG
>JADZCL010000059.1 GCA_020851615.1 Rubrivivax sp. | reverse complement strand
TTGCAACAGGAGCAGATCGTGAAACTGGTGACTGCCATCATCAAGCCATTCAAGCTCGAGGAGGTGCGCGAGGCACTCGCGGGCGTCGCGGTGCAGGGCATCACGGTGACGGAGGTCAAGGGATTTGGCCGCCAGAAGGGCCACACGGAGCTCTACCGCGGTGCGGAATACGTGGTGGACTTCCTGCCCAAAGTGAAGCTCGAGGTGGCGGTGGCCGACACCCTGGTCGAGCGCACGATCGAAGCGATCGAAGCTGCGGCGCGCACCGGCAAGCTGGGTGACGGCAAGATTTTCGTCGCGCCGCTTGAACAGGTCATCCGCATCCGCACCGGTGAGACGGGACCGCAGGCCATCTGAGCCTGGCCACCCCCTTCGATGAAAGAGAAACCGCCATGAAGAGACTTCTCGCGTCCTTGCTGCTCGCGCTGGCCTTGCTGGGCACCGGACCATCCACCCTGGCACAAGAGGCACAAGCCCCGGCCAGCACCGCAGCGGTGGCTCCGGGTGCGCCCGCTGCAGCGAGCAACGCTGTGCCCGCTCCTGGGCCTGCTGTTGCCGCGCCCAAGCTCGATGCGGGCGATACCGCGTGGATGCTCACCTCCACGCTGCTCGTCATCCTCATGACCATCCCGGGCCTGGCCTTGTTCTACGGGGGCCTGGCGCGTTCGAAGAACATGCTCTCGGTGCTGGTGCAGGTGTTCGTGATCTTCGCGCTCATCAGCCTGCTGTGGGCGCTGTACGGCTACAGCCTGGCGTTCTCGGGTGAGGGCCGCTTCTTCGGCAACCTGGACAAGTCGTTCCTGCGCGGCATTGCGCCAGACCAGCTCTCGGGGCTGTTGCCCACCATCCCGGAGTACGTCTTCGTCGCCTACCAGTCGACCTTCGCTGCAATCACCGTGGCGCTGATCGTGGGCGCGTTTGCCGAGCGCGTGCGCTTCTCGGCGGTGCTGGTCTTCTCCGTGCTGTGGTTCAGCCTGAGCTACGTCCCGATGGCGCACATGGTCTGGGGCGGCGGGCTGCTCGGCAAGGATGGCACCCTCGACTTCGCAGGGGGCACGGTGGTGCATATCAACGCGGGCATCGCCGCGCTGGTGGGCGCCTACCTGGTGGGCAAGCGCATCGGCTTCGGCCGCGAAGCGATGACGCCGCACAGCCTGACCCTCACCATGGTGGGTGCATCGCTGCTGTGGGTCGGCTGGTTCGGCTTCAACGCCGGCTCCGCCGGTGCGGCCAACGGGGTGGCGGGGTTGGCGTTCATCAATACCGTGCTGGCCACGGCGGCGGCCACGCTGTCATGGCTGGTGGGCGAGATGCTGCACAAGGGCAAGGCGTCGATGCTGGGTGCCGCCTCGGGTGCGGTGGCGGGCCTGGTCGCCGTCACGCCGGCGGCGGGCTTCGTGGGGCCCATGGGTGCCATCGCCATGGGCCTGGTGGCGGGTCCCCTGTGCCTGTGGGGCGTGGGCGGCCTCAAGCGCCTCTTGCGCGTGGACGACGCGTTTGACGTGTTTGGCGTGCACGGCGTGGGGGGCATCGTGGGCGCCATCCTCACCGGGGTGTTCGCCGCGCAGAGTCTGGGTGGCACGGGAGGCCTGGCGCCCGAGAGCTTCTCGATGGGTGCACAGGTCTGGATCCAGACCAAGAGCGTGCTCGTGACCGTTCTCTGGTCGAGCGTGGTGGCGTTGGTGGCCTACAAGGTCGCCGATGTGCTGGTGGGTTTGCGGGTGCCCGAAGAGGCCGAGCGCGAGGGCCTTGACATCAGCTCGCACGGCGAAACGGCCTACAGCCGTTGAAGCACCCGGGTCGCGTTCGCTCCGTGGCGACCCGCAACGGGGCTCGTGCCCGGCTGGCCTGCCAGACGGCTCCGCTCACCTGAAGGGCCGCGAAGCTCGAAGATGCGCGGGCCGCTGGCCGCGCGCTCAGCCGTGCAGGCGGAAGACGGCCACGGCCTGCACGAGCTGCTGCGCCTGGTCGCGCAGGCTGCTGGCGGCCGCGGCAGTCTCTTCGACCAGGGCCGCGTTGTGCTGGGTCGTCTGGTCCATGCGGCTGACGGCAGACCCAACTTCCGCCACGCCCTGGCTCTGCTCGGTGCTGGCGTTGCAGATCTCGCCCATGATCGCGCTGACCCGGGTGATCGAGGTGACGATCTCCTGCATGGTGCTGCCGGCGCGGTCGACGAGGGCCGTACCGGCGTCGACCTGCAGGACGCTGGCGCCGATCAGCGACTTGATCTCGCGTGCCGAATCGGCGCTGCGCTGAGCCAGGCTGCGCACTTCGCTGGCGACGACGGCAAAGCCGCGCCCCTGCTCGCCCGCGCGTGCGGCCTCGACCGCGGCGTTGAGGGCGAGGATGTTGGTCTGGAAGGCAATGCTGTCGATGGTGCCGATGATCTCGGCGATCTTCTGCGAGCTGGCCTGGATGCCCTTCATCGTCTGCACGACCTGGCCCATCACGGCACCGCCCTGGCCCGCCACCTCGTTGGCGCCCTGGGCGAGCGCGCTGGCCTGGCGTGCGTTGTCGGCGTTGTGACCCACGGTCGAGCCGAGCTGGTCCATCGAGGCCGCGGTCTGCTGCAGGGCGCTGGCCTGCTCTTCGGTGCGCTGGCTCAGGTCCAGGTTGCCTTGCGCGATCTGGGCGCTGGCGGTGGCCACGCTTTCGGCGTTGCCGCGCACCTGGCCGACGACGTTGGCCAGGCGCTGCTGCATCTCGGCCAATGCACTCAACAGGCGACCGAGTTCGTCGCGGCCGCCTTGCGCCACCGCGGTGGTGAGGTCGCCTGCGGCCACGGCCTGCGCCACCTGCACGGCCGCGGCAGCGGCACGCGTCGTGTCCCGGGCGATGACCCACATCAGCCAGGCACACAGCGCCGCCAGCAGGGCCAGCGCAGTGCCCATGCCCAGCATCTGGTTGCGCAGTGCGGCCACGCGTTCGTGTGAGCGCGCATCCAGCCGGCTGAAAGCGCCTTCGGCGACGGCGAAGACGTCGTTGAGCGCGCGGGTGCTGCTTTCGAAGTACTGGCCGGCGGGCAGCTTCAGGACCGAGGTCTGCAGCAGCTCGGCCTCGATGAGCTGGGTCAGCTCCCTGACGCTGGCCGCGGCCTTGCCCTGACGCTGGGCCATGGCCTGTGCCAGTTCGGCGTGGTCGGCCGAGGCCGCCGCAAGCGCCTTGCGCACCGCGGCATCGAGCTCCTGGGCACTGGTGAGCAAGGCCTGCAGCTCGCCGCGTGTGGCCGGCCCGAGAGTGCCCTGGCCCAGTGCCTCGACGCCGCGTGCGCGCAGGCGGCCAAGCGATTCGGTCAGGTGCGGCAGGCCCTGCAAGGCCGCGTCCTGCAGCCGGTAGTCGCTCGGGTCGGCGATCAGCGCCAGGCCGCTGGCGTGCGTCAGGTCTTCCAGCAGATCGAGCAGTCGGGTCACCAGGGCGGTGTGCCGGGCGTAGCTCTGCGCGGCGGTGACGCCGCCCTTGTCGATGGCCGCGGTGAGCGCCAGCAGGGTCTTGGAGTCTTCGGCCAGATGCTGGTTGAGCGCGGGGGTGCCAAAGGCCGTGAATGCCTGGGCGGCGCCCGCTGCCGCCTGCTCGATTTCCTTGGCCTTGGCCTGCTGCAGCGCCACCATCGCGGCATCGCCGCCCAGGCGGCCGGCAGAGATGCCGCGGTGTTGCTGCGTGAGTTGCACCAGGGCCAGCAGCGCGCGGGCCGGCGCGATGCCCTCCTGCTGTCGGCTGGCGGCAGCCATCTCGTCGAAGGCCTTGTGCACCACGAGAGCGCTGGGGGCAGCCAGCATGCACGCGGTGACGGCGCCGATGAGGGCGAACTTGCGGGGCATCGGCAGGTGGCGGAGGAAGTCCATGGTGGCGTGTCGGTCCTGTAGGCGGCTGTGCGCCAGCGTGTTTTCGGCAGCGCTGTCGCAGTCTGAAGCCCGGATGAAGCCCGGATGAAGCGTGCCGAAGGCGGGCAAATGGCGCGTTGGCCCCTGCGGCTGCCGCGGTGGGTG
>JADZCL010000058.1 GCA_020851615.1 Rubrivivax sp. | reverse complement strand
TAGATCCAGGTGCCGCGGCCGACGAACTCCTTCAGGATGTCGTTCTGCGCCGTGCCGCGCAGCGTCTTCAGGTTGAAGCCACGCTTCTCGGCCATCGCCAGGTACATCGCGATCAGGATGGCCGCGCTGCCGTTGATGGTCATCGAGACGGTGATCTTGTCGAGGTCGATGCCTTCGAAGGCGATCTCGAAGTCGCGCAGCGTGTCCACTGCCATGCCCACGCGGCCGACCTCACCCTCGGCCATCGGGTCGTCCGAATCCAGGCCGCACTGCGTGGACAGGTCAAAGGCCACGTTCAGCCCGGTCTGCCCGTTGGCGATCAGGAACTTGAAGCGGCCGTTGGTGTCGGCCGCGTTGCCAAAGCCCGTGTACTGCCGCATGGTGAACGGCTGCTTGCGGTACATGAGCGGGTGGATGCCGCGCGTGAACGGGTATTCGCCGGGCAGGCCCAGCATGGCCAGCCCGCCGCTGGCCTCCACGTCGGCCTGCGTGTAGAGCGGCTGGATCTCGATGCCCGATTCGTTCTTGACCGGGCGCACGCCAGGGGGCAGGTTCATCGCAGGTTCTCCCGAATGAAGTCGCTGATCGCGTCGAGCTTGCTGCCCGTGGCGAACACGCCCTTGAAGCCTAGCGCGCGCAGGGCGTCGTGGTCGCCGACAGGGATGTTGCCGCCGATGATCCACAGCCGGTCGCCCAGGCCCGCCTGCTCCAGCAACGGCTTGAGCCGCTGGCAGAACGGCAGGTGCGCACCGGCCATCGACGACAGCGCGATGACGTCGGCGTTCTCGCGCCGTGCCGCTTCCACCACCATCTCGGGCGACTGCCGCAGCCCGGTGTAGTGCACGTCGAAGCCGGCGTCCAGCAGCGCGCGTGCGACCACCTTGGCGCCCTGGTCGTGTCCGTCCAGGCCGGGCTTGGCCAGGACGATCTTGATGCGTCGGTCGGTGTTCAACTGGCCACCTCCTTGGCGATGATGAGTTTGAGGATTTCGCTCGTGCCACCGCCGATGAGCGTGAAGCGCACGTCGCGCAGATAGCGTTGCACCGGGTACTCCATGGCGTAGCCGTAGCTGGCGAGCACCCGCGCAGCCTGGTCGCAGATCGTGGCCGCCGTCTCGGTGGCGTGCAGCTTGGCCATGGCCGCCTCCTTGTGGTGGGGCCGCCCCTGCGCGTGCAGCCAGGCGGCATGGCGCACCATGTGCACGGCCGACTCGAGCGCGGTGGCCATTTCGGCGAGCTTGAACTGGATGGCCTGGAAGCGATTGATGGCCTTGCCGAACTGCACGCGTTCACTGGCATAGCGTCGCGCCTCGTCCAGTGCCGCACGCGCCACGCCCAGCGCCATGGCGCCGGTGATGACGCGGATCTCGGCCAGCGTCTTGCGCAGGTGCTGCTCGCCGTCGCCGATCTCGCGCGAGAGGCAGTGCGACTCGGGCACGAAGCAGTCGTCGAAGGCGACTTCGGAGGTCGGCAGCGCCCACACGCCCATCTTGTGGATGGCGCGCCCGACAACCAGGCCCTTGAAGTCGCGCTCGACGAGGAAGATGGTCAGCTTGCCCTCGGCGGCACCGCCGACCTTGGCGAAGACGGTGAAGAAGTCGGCCACCGGAGCCGAGGTGATCCAGGTCTTGCGCCCGCGCAGGAGCCAGCCGCCGTCCACGCGTGTGGCGGTGGTCGTGATGCCGCCCAGGTCCGAGCCCGCGCCGGGTTCGGTCATGCAGATGGCCCCGATGCGTGCGCCCGTGAGCGCGGGCTTGAACAGGCGCTCGACGATGTCCGCGTTGCCCAGCAACTGCAGGAACTTGGTGCCCATCAGCGACTGCATGGCCGCCGCGCCGGCCAGCGCCATCGAGCCGCGCGCGACTTCTTCCAGCGCCAACGCAAACTCCGGCAGCGACAGGCCCGAGCCGCCAAGCGACTCCGGGTAGCGCATGCCGAAGAGGCCCAGGTGCGCGAGCTCCAGGAAGAGCTCGCGCGGGAAGGCGTGCGCCTCGTCCAGCGCCGCGGCCTGCGGCACAACGCGCTCGTCGACGAAGCGGGCGAAGGCGTCGCGGATCGCGCGCTGGTCGTCGTCGAGGTCGAAGTTCATGCCAGCTGCGCCAGGGCGGCGTCGAGTTCAGCAGCGCCGATGCCGTAGTCGCGCAGCGCCGCCGCGCGCGAGATGACGCCGTTCTTCACCTCCTGCGCAAGCAGCTTGCGCTCGCGCCGCCGCGGGTCGCCGAAGCCGCCGCCGCCGTTGGCCACCTGGTGGTAGACGGTGCCACGCGGCACGCCGGTGATGAGGTCCTTGTTGCGCGGCACGACGGTGCGCCCGTCGGGGTAGTGCAGGCGGATGAAGTTCAGTCCCGCACCGTGCCCGCCGTCCAGGCCGAAGGCGCCCTCGAAGTCGCCGTCGCCGAAGGTCACGAGCTGGGTGTCGTCGCTGCCGATCTCGAAGATCGTCTCCACGCCCAGGCCGCCGCGCCACTGGCCGGCGCCGGCCGAATCGGTGAGCAGTTCGTGGCGCAGCAGGCGGTGCGGCGTCTGCTGCTCGAACATCTCGTAGTCCTGGTCGAGCACGCCGCCGGAGGCGTCGATCATGCCGATGTGGTCGTAGCCGTCGCAGCCCTGCAGCGCACCGGAGCCGCCCTTGAGGCCCATGAAGCCGATGTCGACGTACTTCTCGCCGCTGCGCGGGTCGATGCCGGTGGTGAGCGAGGCCAGCAGGTTGTTCCAGCCGGCGGTGACGCGGTCGGGCAGCACGGGAGCCAGTGCGCGCTGGATGGCGTCGGCGTTGGGCGGGCAGAGGTGGTTGCCGAAGGTGGTGGCCTTGGGATAGGCGGCGTTGAGGATGGTGCCCTCGGGGATCACGATCTCGATGGGCTCGACCATGCCCTCGTTGTGCGGGATGTCGGGGTTGACCATCTGCAGCAGCGTCAGGATGGTGGCTGACGCGCTCGAGGTGAAGGTGCCGTTGACGAAGCCGTTGGTCTGGGCGTCGGTGCGCGAGTAGTCGAAGCGGATCGTCTTGTCCTGCACCTCGATGTCGACGCGGATCGTGAACTCGCTGCCCTCGTGGCGGCCGTCGTAGTAGACGCGACCCTCACCGCTGTAGCGGCCGTTGGGGATCTTGGCGATCTCGGCTTCCATCATGCGCCGGGTGGCGTCGAACAAGGCCTGCTTGTGCGCGGCAAAGCTCGCCGCGCCGTACTTCTGCAGCAGCTCGATCATGCGCCGCGCGCCGATCTCGCAGGCCCCCATCTCGGCCTTCATGTCGTGCTGCACGATGTCCAGGCGGACGTTGGCGAAGATCAGGTTCCAGACGTCCTGGCGCAGCCGGCCGCGGTCGACGATCTTCACCGCCGGGATGCGCAGCGCCTCCTGCCAGACCTCGACCGCATTGGGGTTGTAGCCGCCGGCCACGGCGCCGCCGATGTCGGCCTGGTGGCCCTTGACCGCCGTCCACGCGACCAGCTCGCCGTCGAAGAACACGGGCTTGAACACGGCGACGTCGTTGTTCTGGTTGCCCAGCGAGAAGACGTCGTTGTGGAAGAAGACGTCGCCGTCGTGGATGTCGCCGTCAAACGTCTGCCGGATGTGCTTGCACACCGGCGCCAGCGAGAAGGCCAGGATGGGCAGGTTCTCGGTCTGCTCGAGCATGCGGCCGTCGGCGTCGTAGAGGCCGGTGACGTAGTCCTTGGCCTCGCACAGGATGGGGCTGCGCGTGGTGCGCTCCATCGAGATGCTCATCTCGTCGGTGATGGCCTTGAAGCTGCG
>JADZCL010000057.1 GCA_020851615.1 Rubrivivax sp. | reverse complement strand
CAGTGCGGCGCGCTGCTGGCGCTGCTGGCCTTCGCGCTCGTGCTGACGACCAACCCGCCGACCATCCTCCTGTCCCTGGCCGCGCTGGCGATCGCACTCGTCTATCCCTATGCCAAGCGGGTGCTTGCCGTCCCGCAGGCGGTGCTCGGCGTGGCCTTCAGCTTCGGCATCCCGATGGCCTTTGCCGCCGTGCAAGGGGGTACGCAGTGGTCGCTTGCAGCCGTTGCCGACGCGGTGCCGCCACACGCATTCGGCCTGCTCCTGGGCAACCTGTTCTGGGTGCTGGCCTACGACACCGCCTACGCGATGGTCGACCGCGACGACGACCTGAAGATCGGCATGAAGACCTCGGCCATCGCCTTCGGCCGCTTCGACGTCGCCGCGGTCATGCTCAGCTATCTGCTGTACTTCGTGATCTGGGGCTGGCTGGGCTGGCGGCTGGGCCTGGGCCGCATCTACCTGCTGGGTATCGCGGCCGCCGCCGCGCAGGCCCTGTGGCACTACACGCTCATCAGGGAGCGCGCGCGGGCAGGTTGCTTCACCGCCTTCCGGCTCAACCATTGGGTGGGCTTTGCCCTCTTCGCCGGGGCGGCGCTCGACTTGGCGTTACGCTAGCCCCCTTGCAATACCCCCCGCGCGGCCGCCGCGCCGCGCCCATAACCCGAGGAGTCCTTCCCGATGAAGCTTTCCCGCATCCTGACGCTGGCCGCAGCGCTGGCCGTTGCCGCCGGCGCCGCGCAGGCGCAGCAGTTCTTCCGCATCGGCACCGGTGGCACCGCCGGCACCTACTACCCGGTGGGCGGCATGATCGCCAACGCGGTCAGCCAGCCCGGCAAGATCGTCGTCACCGCGCAGGCCAGCAACGGCTCGCTGGCCAACGTGACGGCCATCAACGGCGGCGCGCTCGAGTCGGGCTTCAGCCAGGCCGACGTCGCCACCTGGGCGCAGAAGGGCACGGGCATCTTCGAGGGCAAACCCGCCATCTCGGGCCTGCGCCTGATTGCCAACCTCTACCCCGAGAGCGTGCACGTGGTGGTGAAGAAGGGCAGCGGCATCAAGTCGGTGGCCGACCTCAAGGGCAAGCGCGTCGCGCTCGACGAGCCCGGCTCGGGCACGCTGGTGAACGCGCGCGCCATCCTGGCCGCCTACGGCGTGACCGAGAAGGACATCAAGCCCGAGTACATCAAGCCCAACCAGGCCGGTGACAAGATGAAGGACGGCTCGCTGGACGCCTTCTTCTTCACCGGCGGCGCCCCCGCAGGGGCGATCGCCGAGCTCGCCAGCGCCGGCGGCGGCATCGACATCCTGCCCATCGACGGCGCGCAGGCCGAGCAGCTCAAGAAGAACAGCGGCTTCTTCGCCGACGACCTGATCCCGGCCGACACCTACAAGGGCGTGGGCCAGGTCAGGACCATCGCCGTCGGCGCGCAGTGGGTCACCAGCGACAAGGCCGATGCCACCGTGGTCTACGAGATCACCAAGGCGCTCTTTGGCGACGCCGCCCAGAAGACACTGGCCGCCGGCCACGCCAAGGGCAAGCTCATCACCAAGGAGAACGCGGTCAAGGGCGCCGGCATCCCCTTCCATCCCGGCGCCGAGCGCTACTACAAGGAAGCCGGCGTCCTCAAGTGAGGGCGTGAGCGCGTGACACGCATCTGACAGGCACAAGGGGCGGTCCGACGGACCGCCCTCTTCGTTTGCAGCGGGAACCCCATGAGCACCCACACCATCGACGACCAGAAGCTGCAGGAACTCGAGCGCAAGTACGACCCGGAGATGCGCTTTCGCCCGCTCGTGGCCTGGGCGGCGACGCTGGTGGGCGGGCTGCTCGTGCTGCTGTCGATCTTCCACTACTACACCGCCGGCTTCGGACTGCTGCAGGAGGTCACGCACCGCGGCGTGCACATGGCCTTCGTGCTGGGGCTGATCTTCCTGGTCTTCCCGCACCGGCACGCGCTGCTCGAGCGCGCCGCGCAAGGCCGCTGGCACAGCCCGGGCAGCATCCCCTGGATGGACTGGCTGCTGGCGCTGGCGGTGGCCGCCTCGGTGCTGTACGTGCCATGGATCTTCGACGACCTGGCGTTTCGCGTGGGCAACCCGAGCGCGCAGGACGTCGTGATGGGCTCCATCCTCTTCTTCGCGCTGCTCGAAGCCACGCGCCGCAGCATGGGCTGGCCGCTGCCGGTGATCGCCATCATCTTCAGCGTCTACGCACTCGCGGGGCCCTACTTCCCCGGCCTGCTCAAGCACGCCGGGGCAAGCTGGAGCCAGTTCATCAACCACCAGTACCTGACCAGCCAGGGCATCTACGGCGTGGCCATCGGCGTTGTCGCGACCTACGTCTTCCACTTCGTGCTCTTTGGCGTGCTGGCCACGCGCATCGGCCTGGGGCAGCTCTTCCTGGACGTGGCCAGCGCCATCGCCGGGCGCTACGCCGGCGGGCCGGCCAAGGTCAGCGTGTTCGGCTCGGCGATGTTCGGCATGCTCTCGGGCAGTTCGGTGGCCAACGCCGTGACGGTGGGCTCGCTGACCATCCCGGCCATGATCCGCGTGGGCTACAAGCGCGAGTTCGCCGGTGCTGTCGAGGCCGCCAGCTCCACCGGCGGCCAGATCACGCCGCCGGTGCTGGGGGCGGCGGCCTTCCTGATGATCGAGTTCCTCGGCCTGCCCTACCAGACCATCATCGCCGCCTCGATCGTGCCGGCCTTCATGCACTTCTTCGGCGTCTTCATGCAGGTGCACT
>JADZCL010000056.1 GCA_020851615.1 Rubrivivax sp. | reverse complement strand
TCACCCTCGGCGCTGCGCCCGCTGATGTGCGTCACCTCGCGCGCGCTGCGTTCCTCGATCGGAATCTCGGCCACGCCATCGCGCACCGTCAGGTCCAGCGTCGAACTCGGCATCGCGACGTAGAAGGGCACGCCGTTGTCGCGCGCCGCCAGCGCCTTCAGGTAGGTGCCGATCTTGTTGCAGACGTCGCCACGCGCACTCACCCTGTCGCAGCCGACGATGACGAGATCGACGCGGCCATGCTGCATCAGATGGCCCCCTGCGTTGTCGGCGATCACGGTGTGCGGCACGCCCTCGTGTCCCAGCTCCCAGGCCGTCAGGCTGGCACCCTGGTTGCGCGGACGTGTCTCGTCCACCCATACATGCAGCGGCAGGCCGGCCGCATGGGCCTGGTAGATCGGTGCCGTCGCCGTGCCCCAGTCGACGGTGGCCAGCCAGCCGGCGTTGCAGTGCGTGAGGACGTTCAGCACCTGACCCGGCTGGCGCGCGGCCGCTTCCTGCAGCAAGGCCAGGCCATGGCGGCCGATCGCCGCATTGACGGCAACGTCTTCCTCGGCGATCGCGTCGGCCTCGTGCCAGGCCGCCTCACGCCGCTGCGTGGGCGCCAGGGGTCGCAGCCGGGCAAGCATGCGCTCGACAGCCCATGCCAGGTTCACCGCGGTGGGCCGTGCCTGCACGAGCGCTGCCGCTGCGGCGGCCAGTGCGCCGTCGTCAGCGGCCACATTGGTCTGCAGTGCAATGCCGTAAGCGGCAGTGGCGCCGATCAGCGGTGCACCGCGCACCCACATCTCGGCAATGGCACGCTGCACCGCGCCGGCGGTGTCGAGCCGCTCGACCTGCAACCGGTGCGGCAGCAGCCGCTGGTCGATGACATGCAGCGCATCGCGACCCGGCGCGGGCCACAGCGTGCGCATCGGGCGGTTGCCGACCTTCATCGCGGACCCAGCACCCGGCTGGCGATGGGTTGCAGCCGATCGACCATGGCTGCGTCACGCGCCTCGGGCGCGGTGATCAGCGCGTGCTCGAGTGCGCTGCGGCAGGCGCAGGTCGATGCGGTTCGATCACTTGCCACGCCGGTCGCCAACGCGGCGACCAGGCCCTTGGCGGCGGCCGCGTTGCCCAGCAGGACGCGAATGATGGCGTCGACCGTCACGGCATCGTGGTCGGGGTGCCAGCAGTCGAAGTCGGTCACCATCGCGACACTGCAGTAGCAGAGTTCGGCTTCGCGCGCGAGCTTGGCTTCAGGCATGTTGGTCATGCCGATCACGCTGCAGCCCCAGCTGCGATAGAGCTGCGATTCGGCCAGGGTGCTGAACTGCGGCCCCTCCATGGCCAGATAGCAGCCCCCAAGCGTGTGCGCGACACCACGCGCAGCCAGCACCGCCTGCACATGCTCCCCCAGGCGGCTGCAGACCGGGTGCGCCATCGAGACATGGGCCACGAGTCCGGTACCGAAGAAGGACTTGGCGCGCGCGACTGTGCGGTCGATGAACTGGTCGACGACGACGAAGTGCCCCGGCGGCAGATCCTCCCGCAGGCTGCCCACGGCCGAGAGCGAGAGCACGTCGGTCACGCCGGCGATCTTCAGCGCCGCGATGTTGGCGCGGTAGTTCACCTCTGCAGGCGGAATGCGATGGCCACGCCCGTGGCGCGGCAGGAAGACGAGTTGCGCGTCCCCCAGGCGCCCCATGAAGAGCTCGTCCGAGGGCGTCCCGAACGGCGTGTCGACACCGACCCAGCGCGTATCCGCCAACCCGGGCAGGTCGTACAGGCCACTGCCGCCAATGATCCCGAGCACGTTCTTCGTCATGCAACCTCCTCTTGCCGACCTGCGCTGCGGTGCGCCAGCGCGTGCACCGCAGTCGGTGCGTGCTGCGCCAGCCGGTGATCGGACCATACACGGCGCCAGTGACGCGCCCCCGGCTGCCCATGCCACAGGCCCAGCATGTGGCGCGCGATGTGTGGCCAGGGCACGCCGTGCTCGCCCTGGCGCTGCATGTAATCGACCATGGTCTGCTCGACCTGCAGGCGCTCGCGCGGCTGCGCGTGGTCACCGAGCCAACGGGCGTCCCAGTCGCTCATCGCCCAGGGATCGTGATAGGCGGCCCGCCCGACCATCACGCCGTCCACCTGGCGGAGTTGGTCGTCGATCTGTGCTGCTGTCGCAAGCCCGCCATTGACCACCAGGGTGAGCGCCGGGAAGTCCTGCTTCAGGCGGTGCACGAAGGCGTGCCGCAGCGGCGGGATGTCGCGGTTCTCCTTGGGCGAGAGGCCTTGCAGCCAGGCGTTGCGTGCATGCACGATGAAGACCTGCACGCCCGAGCGCGCGGCGACCGTGCCGACGAAGTCGCGCACGAAGTCGTAGGACTCGATGCGGTCGATGCCGATGCGGTGCTTGATGGTGACCGGGATGTCGACTGCATCACGCATCGCCGCAAGGCAGTCGCCCACCAGATGCGGCTCGGCCATCAGGCAGGCGCCGAAGGCCCCGCGCTGCACGCGCTCGCTCGGGCAACCGCAATTGAGGTTGACTTCGTCGTAGCCCCACTGCTGCGCCAGGCGCGCGCACCGCGCGAGGTCTGCCGGCTCGCTGCCACCCAGCTGCAGCGCCACCGGATGCTCGACCGCATCGAAGTCCAGGTGCCGCGGCACATCACCGTGCAGCAGGGCACCGGTGGTCAGCATCTCGGTGTAGAGCCGGGTGCGCCGCGTGATCAAGCGGTGGAAGAAGCGGCAATGCCGGTCGGTCCAGGCGATCATCGGCGCCACCGACAGCCGCCAGGGATGATGCGTGGAAGCGGACGGGTACACGGCAGCGTTCGGTGTCCGCCGCACGTGCTGCGAGGCGCGCGCGGCCGGTGGGCGATGGCCGATTATCGGGGCCCGCCCCGGCCGCGGTCCTTCACCTGCGGGTCAGAAGACGCCCTGTGCCAGCATCGCGTCGGCCACCTTCATGAAGCCGCTGATGTTGGCGCCATCGACGTAGTTGATGCTGCCGTCCGGGCGCCTGCCGTTGCGCACGCAGTTGCCGTGGATGTCCTTCATGATGAGGTGCAGCCGCTCGTCGACCTCGGCATGCGTCCACGACAGCCGCATGGCGTTCTGCGACATCTCGAGACCCGAGGTCGCCACGCCGCCGGCGTTGGACGCCTTGCCCGGCGCATAGAGCACGCCCGCGCCGTGGAAGACCTGCACGGCCTCCAGCGTCGAGGGCATGTTGGCCCCTTCGGCCACGCACATCACCCCGTTGGCCACGAGGGTGCGCGCGTCATGGTCGTCCAACTCGTTCTGCGTCGCGCAGGGGAGCGCAATCTCGGCCGGGATATGCCATGGACGCTTGCCGGCCAGGTACTCGAAGCGGCGGTCGCCAGCCAGTTCGGCCAGCCGCCCGCGGCGCTCGTTCTTCAGCTCCATCACCTCGTGGATTGCCGCGACGTCATAGCCGGCCGGTGCGTACAGGGTGCCGCCCGAGTCGCTCAAGGTCAGCACCTTGCCGCCGAGCTCGTGCGCCTTCAAAGCCGCGTACTGCGCAACGTTGCCCGCGCCCGAGATCAGCACCTTTGCCCCGTCGGTGCGCCGGTTGGCGTAGATCTGCATCTGCTCGACGAAGTAGACCGTGCCGTAGCCGGTGGCTTCGGGTCGCATCTGGCTGCCCCCGTAGGCGATGCCCTTGCCTGTGAAGACGCAGGAGGCATCGTTGGCGAGCTTCTTCATCATTCCGGCCATGAAGCCGACCTCACGCGCGCCGACACCGATGTCGCCTGCCGGGACATCGACATCGGCGCCGACGTGGCGGTAGAGCTCCAGCATCAGGGCCTGGCAGAAGCGCATCACCTCGCCATCGCTCTTGCCCTTGGGGTCGAAGTCCGAGCCGCCCTTGCCACCGCCCATCGGCAGGGTGGTGAGCGCGTTCTTGAAGGTCTGCTCGAAGGCGAGGAACTTCAGGATCGAGAGGTTGACCGAGGGGTGAAAGCGCAGCCCGCCCTTGAACGGCCCAATGGCCATGCTGTGCTGGATGCGGTAGCCCCGGTTGACCTGGACCTGCCCGGCGTCGTCAACCCAGGCCACGCGGAACATGACGACCCGCTCGGGTTCCACCAGACGCTCCAGCAGGCCTTGTTCGGCGTAGCGCGGATTGCGTTGCAGGAAGGGCCACAGGCTCTCCATGACCTCGGTGACGGCTTGCAGGAACTCCGGTTGGCCAGGATTGCGCAGCGCGACCTGCTCGACGAAGGCGTGGGGGGAGGCGAATTTCATCGATGG
>JADZCL010000055.1 GCA_020851615.1 Rubrivivax sp. | reverse complement strand
AGGCCGCCACCGGCGGGCACCAGGCCGACGCCGACCTCCACCAGGCCGACGTAGGTCTCCATCGCCGCCACACGGCGGTGGCTGTAGACCGAGAGCTCGCAGCCGCCGCCCAGTGCCATGCCGCGCATCGCCGCCACCACCGGCACCTGCGCGTAGCGCATGCGCAGCATCAGGTCCTGCAGCGTCTTCACGACCGGGGCAATGCCCTTCGCGCCGCTCTTCATGAACACCGGCATCAGCGACTCGAGGTTGGCGCCGGCCGAGAAGACATCGTCGGGCGACCAGATCACCAGGCCCTGCCAGCTCGTCTCGGCCAGCTCCAGCGCCTTGGCAATGGCGTCCATCACCGCCGGGCTGATGAGGTGCAGCTTGGCGGTGATGCTGAGGATCAGCAGCTCACCGTCGAGCGTCCACAGGCGCGCGTCCTCGTTCTTCCAGACCTCGGTGCCGGCGGCCAGCGGGGCGACGGCGCCACTGCCCAGCAGGCTCTCGGGGAAGTGCTGGCGCGTGTACACGGGCAGCGTGCTGCGCGGCACGTAGGTCTTCTTGCCCGGGCTCCACGAGCCCGCGGACGTATGCACGCCTTGCGCGGGCACCGGCCCGTCGAAGACCCAGCTCGGCAGCGGTGCCTTGCACAGCGCCTTGCCGGCGTCGATGTCTTCCTTGACCCACTGCGCCACCTGCTGCCAGCCGGCGTCCTGCCAGAGCTCGAAGGGGCCTTGCCGCATGCCGAATCCCCAGCGCATGGCGAAGTCGACGTCGCGCGCCGTATCGGCAATGTCCTGCAGATGCACCGCGGCGTAGTGGAAGCCGTCGCGCAGGATGGCCCACAGGAACTGCGCCTGCGGGTTGCTGCTCTCGCGCAGCAGCTTCAGGCGTTCGGCGGCGGGCTTCTTCAGCATGCGCTCGACGATGGGGTCGGCCTTGCCGCCGCCGGGCACGTAGTCGCCCTTGGCGGGGTCCAGGCGCAGGATGTCCTTGCCGACTTTCCTGAAGAAGCCGGCGCCGCTCTTCTGGCCCAGCGCCCCCTTGTCGATCAGCGCCTGCAGGACCGCCGGCGTGGCGTAGCTGGCGTGGAAGGGGTCGTCGGCCAGGTTGTCCTGCATCGTCCTGATGACGTGCGCCATGGTGTCCAGGCCGACGACGTCGGCAGTGCGGAAGGTGGCCGAGCTGGCGCGGCCCAGCTTCTTGCCGGTCAGGTCGTCGACGACGTCATAGGTGAGGCCAAAGGTTTCGGCCTCCTTCATCACCGCCAGCATGCCGGCGATGCCCACGCGGTTGGCCACGAAGTTGGGCGTGTCCTTGGCGTGCACGACGCTCTTGCCGAGCGCCGTGGTCACGAAAGCCTCGAGGCGGTCGAGCACCTCGGGCTGCGTGGTTGCGGTGTTGATCAACTCGACCAGCGCCATGTAGCGCGGCGGGTTGAAGAAGTGGATGCCGCAGAAGCGCGGGCGCACCGATGCCGGCAGCGCCTGCGCCAGGCGGGTGATCGACAGGCCCGAGGTGTTGCTGGCGACGATGGCATGCGGCGCCAGTGCCGGGGCGATCTTCTCGTAGAGGTCGAGCTTCCAGTCCATGCGCTCGGCAATGGCCTCGATCACCAGGTCGCACTCGCCCAGCAGCGCCAGATGCTCCTCGTAGTTGGCGGCCTGCAGGAGTGCGGCGTCCTCGCTCACGCCCAGGGGCGCAGGCTTGAGCTTCTTCAAGTTGTCGATGGCCTTGGTGACGATGCCGTTCTTGGGCCCTTCCTTGGCGGGCAGGTCGAAGAGGACGACGGGCACCTTGCAGTTGACCATGTGGGCGGCGATCTGCGCGCCCATGACGCCGGCGCCGAGCACGGCAACCTTGCGGACGGGGAATCGGTTCATGGAGAGCTTCCGGTTGCTGGGGGTTGTGGGGCCGTGCGCCTGCAGGCTCATTGCACGCGCAGCCAGGTCTGGTTGCGGTAGAAGGGACCGATGAAGCCGCGCACTTCGAGTACCTTGCCGTCGTCCTTGGGCGTCAGGCGCACCTTGTAGGTCTTGCCGTTGTTGGGGTCGAGGATGGTGCCGCCGTCCCAGTAGGGCTCATCGGCGCTCTTCTTGACGCCCTCGATGATGGTCATGCCGACGATAGGCTGGTCCTTCTTCGCCCCGTCGCACTTCTCGCACTTGGAGTCCGCCTTGGCGGGATCGGTCAGCTTCTCGATGCGGCCGCTGAAGCTGCCGCCGTTGTCGGCGATGCGTACCAGCGACTTCTCCTGCTTCGTCTCGTCGTCGATGGTCTTCCACAGGCCCGCGGGCGTGGCCTGCGCCAGCGCCGTGCCGGCGGCGGCAACCAGGGCCAGGGCGATGAGGGTCTTGTGCATGCAATGTCTCCTTGCGGGGTGGCGATGATGATGCGCGATGGTGGCTTCAGAACAGGGCGTCGTCCATCGCCATCAGCGGGGACAGGCCCGCGCGGCAACTGCGGATGAGGCCGGCGGTCTCGGGCAGCAGCTTGGCGAAGTAGAAGCGCGCGGTGGCGAGCTTGGCGGTGTAGAAGGGGTCGCCCGCGCCCTGCTTGGCGAGTGCGATCTTGGCCATGCGCGCAAACAGGTAGGCGAAGGTCAGGTGGCCGCAGATGCGCAGGTAGTCGACCGCGGCGGCGCCGACCTCGTCGGCGTTGCCCATGGCCTTCATGCCGAGCTCCATCGTCAGCTTGGTGACCTTCTCGCCCAGGTCGGCCAGCGGGTTGACGAACTCCTGCATCGCCTCGTTGGTGCCCTCGTCCTCGATGAACTGCTGCACCAGCTTGCCGAACTTCTTCAGCCGCGCCCCGTTGTCGGCGAGCACCTTGCGCCCGAGCAGGTCCAGCGCCTGCACGGTGTTGGTGCCTTCGTAGATCATGTTGATGCGGCTGTCGCGCAGGAACTGCTCCATGCCCCATTCGTGGATGTAGCCGTGGCCGCCGAAGACCTGCAGGCAGTGCGAGGTGGCGATGAAGCCGTTGTCGGTCAGGAAGGCCTTGACGATGGGCGTGAGCAGGGCCACGAGGTCGGCGGCCTCGCGACGCTCGTCGGCATCATCGCTCTTGAGCTCCTTGTCTATCAGCAGCGCGCAGTACATGGCCAGCGCCCGCCCACCCTCGGCGTAGGCGCGCGCGGTCAGCAGCATCTTGCGCACGTCGGGGTGGACGATGATCGGGTCGGCCGGCTTGTCGGGCGCCTTGGGGCCGGAGAGGGCACGCATCTGCAGCCGGTCCCGGGCGTAGGCGACCGCGTTCTGGTAGGCGACCTCGGCCAGACCCAGGCTCTGGTTGCCCACGCCCAGGCGGGCCGCGTTCATCATGATGAACATCGCCTGCAAGCCCTTGTTGGGCTCGCCCACGAGGGTGGCGACGGCGCCGTCCAGGTTGAGCTGGCAGGTGGCGTTGCCGTGGATGCCCATCTTGTGCTCGAGTGCCCCGCAACTGATGCCGTTGTGCGCTCCCAGGCTGCCGTCGGTCCCGACCAGGAACTTGGGCGCAACAAACAGGCTGATGCCCTTGCTGCCCGCGGGCGCATCAGGCAGGCGCGCCAGCACCAGGTGCACGATGTTGGGCGCCATGTCGTGATCACCGGCGCTGATGAAGATCTTCTGCCCGCTCAGCTTGTAGGTTCCGTCGGGCTGCGGCTGGGCCTTGGTGCGCAGCAGGCCGAGATCGGTGCCGCAGTGCGGCTCGGTCAGGCACATCGTGGCCGTCCACTCGCCGCTCGTGAGTCGGGCCAGATAGGTCTGCTTCTGCGCGTCGGTACCGTGCGCATGCAAGGCCTCGTAGGCGCCGTGCGAGAGTCCGGGGTACATGGTCCACGCCTGGTTGGCCGAATTGAGCATCTCGTACAGGCACTGGTTGAGCAGCACCGGCAGGCCCTGGCCGCCGTAGGTGGGGTCGCAGCTGAGCGCGGCCCAGCCGCCCTCGACATACTTCGCATAGGCCTCCTTGAAGCCCTTGGGCGTGCTCACGGCATGCGTGGCCTTGTCCAGCGTGCAGCCCTCGAGGTCGCCGCTGAGGTTGAGCGGGGCCACGACCTCGGCGGCGAACCGGCCGGCTTCGACGAGCACCGCATCGACGGTCTCGGCATCGAGATCGGCATGGCCGCGTAGCAGCTTCAACTCGTCGACGGCGCCGAGCAACTCGTGCATGACGAACTGCATGTCGCGCAGGGGCGGGGTGTAGGTGGGCATGGCGTGAGCTCCGGACAGGGGGTGAGGGACGAAAGAGGGGCCTGGGGTCTGGGTTGCAAACGGGCGGATTGCGGGCGGGTGCGGCGGTCTGGCTCCCTCAACGCGGCGCACGCGCCGGATCGACCGGCGGCGCACGCGCCGGATCGACAAGCGGCGCACGCGCCGTATCGACAAGCGGCGCACGCGCCGCATCGACCAGCCGCGCGAACGCCCGCTCGGCACGCTCGAGCGTGCCGGGCTGGCGCAGGAAGCGGGCATCGTGGTGCAGGGCCAGCACGAGGCCATGGATCTCGAACAGCATCTGCGCAGGGTCGGTGTCCGCGCGCAGGTGCCCCTCCTCGATTGCCGCGGCGATCGCCCGGGCCAGCGCCGCGTGCCACGCGAGCACCATCCCGGCCAGCGCGTCACGCACCGGCCCGGGCCGGTCGTCGAACTCGACGGCGCCACTGATGTAGATGCAGCCCGCATCGATCTCGACCGCGACTCGGTGCACCCAGCGCTCGAAGAGGGCGACCAGGCGCGGCAGACCGCGGGGCTCGCAGATGGCGGGGCAGAAGACCTCTTCCTCGAAGCGGGCGTGGTACTCGCGGACCACGGCGATCTGCAATTCCTCGCGCGCGCCGAAGTGGGCGAAGACCCCCGACTTGCTCATGCCGATCGCCTCGGCCAGCGCGCCGATCGACAAGCCCTCGAGCCCCTTCTGCAAGGCCAGGGTCAGCGCCGCATCAACGATCGCTGCGCGCGTCTGCTGGCCCTTGTGCAGGGCACGGGTGGGAGCGGCAAGTGATGCTCGAGCCAAGGTCACGGCGGAAAAACACGAACGATCGTTCGATTCTGCATGGAATGCCGGCCGCCGTGGGCGGCGCATGGAAGAAAACCTAGACCGCACGCTCTAGAAGCATGCAGGCGCCGCAGCGCCTTGCGGCCCGGGTTTGTGGCAGCTTGCGCATGCGACCTGTGCTCATTTGTGTCATTGCCTGTCAAGAACTCTGGCGCGCAGCCGAAAGGGCATTGGATGGCCGAACCCCCAGTCGGATACCCAGGATGCCTTCAGCTCTCTCCATGACAACGAGCCGTGCGGCGAAGCTTGCGCTCCAGCCGCCACCTCTGCCGCCGCAGCTGGCCGACTTCGTGCAGACCCTGCGTCAGGATCTCCACACCTGGCTGCCGCGTGCGCTCGACGCCGCCGCCACCACCCTGGAGCAGTCCATGGCGGTCAGCTCGGCGCCGGCCATCCGCGTCACGCAAAGCGAACTCTGGGCGCGCCTGGCGGCACAGCGCGTGGCCTGGATCGAGATCTCCGCGCAGGCGATCGGGCACGCCATCGACGAGGAGTTGCAGGGTCAGCAGCAGCCAGCGCCGGCACGCGCAGACGAGGAGCAACCACTCACTCTCCTCGCGGAAGACAGCATTGACGAGGAGATCGCGCTGTCACGGCTGGTGCAGACCGCCGAGATCGAAGCCGACGCCACGCTGCGCGAGCTCGCCGCCCGCTGCGCCCGCTTGCGCGGCTGGCCCGCGGTGCAGCCCGACGCGCATCCGATGCGGCCCGCTGTCGTTGCCCGCGGCCTGCGCGAGGCGGTCACGGCCTTGGGCCTGGACACCCAGTCGCGCCTGGAGTTGCTGCGCCACCTGGCCCCGGCCATCGGGCATCAGATGGCCGCGCTCTACGCACGCCAACTCTCCTTGCTGAACCAATGGGGCGTCGAGCCCGAACGCTTTGGTCCGCACGTCCGCGCCCCCAATCAGCCCGTGCCCCGAGCCGGCGCGGACCTGGGCCATGGGAGCGACCTGCACGAAGGGCCGCTGTCGACGGCGGTGATCTCGACCCCGTCGGCGACCGAGGCGACGCACCGGCTCGCGCAGAACGCCTTGCAGCGCCTGGCACCCAGCGGGGTCGGGGCAGCCGCTGGCGGCATCGACCCGGTGCAGACCATGACCCGGCTGCTTGCCGCGCTGCTCGATCGGGTCGGCCCAAGCCTCAACCTGCGCCGGGCGCTGCAGCGGCTGGACGAGCCCGCCAAGCGTCTGGCGCGCAGCGAGCCGCAGCTGTGGCAGTCGCCCGATCACCCGCTGTGGCTGCTGCTGGACCGCCTGATGTGCTCGGGCGCCCTGCTGGACGAGGCCGATCTCGACGGCCACACCCAACCGGGCACCTTGCTGGACGCGGCGCTGGATTGTTTCGCGCAGAGCGACCCCCCAGACGCGGGCCAGTTGCGGGCCGCGCTGGACGCAGTCGATCACGCCGCCCACACCCGCCTGGACGCGCATGCGCAGCGCCTGGCACCGCAGGCACAGGCCATGCAGGCACACCTGGCCCGCGGGGAGGTCGAGGCCCGCGTGCGCGAGCAGATCGTGCAGAAGCTGCGTGGCCACAGCGGCACCCCGGCCGCGCTGCGCCAGTTCCTGCTCGGCCCCTGGGCAGCGGCACTGGCCGCCAGCGCCATGCAGCACGGCCTGGACAGCCCCCGCTTCGCGATGCAGGCCGATCTGATCGACACCCTGGTACAGGTCTGCACGCGCCCGCGCAACCGTCCGCTGGATGCCGCCGTCTTCACGCGCTGCAGCGTGCACGCCCGCCTGGCGCTGGCAGACAGCGGCCTGCCGCCCGCACGCGTCGAGGCCGAACTCGCCGATCTCGAGCACACGCTGCGCCGCCCCTGGTCCGATGCGCGCCAGCACCTGCCCAGCTTCGACGAAGCCGCACCGGAGGCCCGCCGGCTGGACATCGACGGCGCCCCCACCCCCCAGGACCCATTGCACGACGAGGCCGCTGCCGCGCCCACACCGCAACCCGCTGCCGCGCCCGCCGCCGAAGCACACGACCCGCTGGCCTTGCACGACGCCCTGGCGACGGTGCCGCTGGACATGGCACCCAATGCACAGGCCCGTGAGCGCGCAGAGGCCGCGTGCGACGCCTGGGTGGGCACGCTGGAGCCCGGCACGCTGTGCCGCCTGTTCCTGCAAGGCCGCTGGACGACGCTGCAAGTCGTCTGGCGCAGCCTGGACCGCTCGATGATCGCCTTGGCCGGCCGCCCCGCTGGCGTCAATCACACCATGACGCGAGCTGCCTTGCACAAACTGCGCGCGGCCGGACTGGCCACCAGCATCGAGCGCGGCCAGCTCATCGCGCATGCCCTGAACGAGCTGGCCGAAGCCGCCTGAGCGGCCACGCCACCCACGCCAGCCGGCACAGCCCATGGACATCCGCGTCACCGTTGCCCTTGCGCTGCTGGCCGGACTCGTGCTGGGCGCATGACTGACGCGGCTGGTGCTGCGGCGGCGCAGCCCTCACGGGGCCCAACCGGCCCCGGCTGCTGCCGCGGTGCCTGCCACGGCCGATGCCGAGCCGTCCACCACGCGCAACGCCACCCCGCTCACGCGCGGACGCTTCGAAGGCGAGCTCGAACAGGCCCTGCTCGCCGGACAGCCCTTCGCCGTGCTGCGCATCGAGCTCGACCAGGCCGAGGCACTGCAGCAGCAACTCGGCCCCGACCTCGCCGCGCAGGTGTTTGCCAAGGTCTCGCGACGCCTTGCACACCTGCCTCGCGGGCGCGACCGCCTGGCCCGCCTGGGCGAGGACACCCACCTGCTGCTGGTACGCGGTGTCGCCGAGCAGGATGCGCTGCAGGCGCTGGCGCTGCGCATCGTCACCAGCGTGGGCCGGCCGATCCTCATCGGCGAACGCGAACTGCGTCCGCAATGCACGGTCGGCAGCATGGCTGGCCCCGCCGGCCTGGACGCCCAGCGCCTGATCAGCGCCGCCGAGCAGGCCGTGCGCCAGGCCCGCCGCGCGGGCGTGCGCCATCGCGTGTTTGCCGCCGAGGGCGACGACCCGAGTCAGACCGACGCCGGGCTGCTGCAGGCCCTGCGCGACGCGATCGCCCGCGGCACGCTGGCGCTGCAGTACCAGCCCAAGATCGACGCCCGCAGCGGCAAGGTCACCGCAGTCGAGGCCCTGCTGCGCTGGGAGCATCCCACGCGAGGACGCATCTCACCGGCGCTCTTCATCCCGCTGGCCGAACGCCACGGCCTGATGGGTCCGCTGGGCGACTGGGTGATGCAGGCCGCCTGCCGCGAGCTGCGGCGCTGGTGCGACCTGGGCTTGCGCTTGCGGGTGGCGATCAACGTCTCTGCCCAGCAGATGCAGCAAACCGACCTGGCCCAGCGCCTGGACCGCTACCTGCAGCAGCATCGCATCCCGCCGGAGCTGCTGACCTGCGAGATCACCGAAAGCGCGGCCATGCAGGACACGGCCACGGCCCAGCAGATCTTCAGCGACCTCGGGCGCATGGGCGTCAAGGTCTCGATCGACGACTTCGGCACCGGCTATTCGAGCCTGGCCTACCTGCGCCGGCTGCCCGCGCGCGAGCTCAAGATCGACCGCGCCTTCGTCACCGACCTCGCCCACAGCGCCGACGCACGCGCCGTCGTCGACGCCATCATCCGGCTGGCGCACGCACTGGGGCTGACAGTCGTCGCCGAAGGCATCGAGACCGCCGAGCAGCAGCGGCTGCTGACCGAGCTCGACTGCGACGAGCTGCAGGGCTTCCTGCTCGCCCGCCCGATGGACGGCGACGCCCTCTTGATGTGGGCCGTGAACGACCGCCAGCACGGGATGGCGTTTGCCAGCGAGGT
>JADZCL010000054.1 GCA_020851615.1 Rubrivivax sp. | reverse complement strand
TAGTTGTAGCGGGGGTCCAGCGTGTATCCCCGCACAGCCATCAGTCCCCAGTAGCCCGGGGCGTTGTTGGCGTCGGTGGTGGCGGCGTCCAGGCGCACGAGTTCGTCGAGACCGGTGATGCCCGCATCGGCCAGTTGCCCGGTGCCGATGACGGTGGCTGCGAAGGGCGCACGCGCCAGCGGCACGTCGCCAAACCCTGCAATCGTGGCGCTGTTGGCACTGCCGCGGCCGGTGATGGTGACGGTCTGCGCAGGTGCGTCAGCCCGCGCAGGCGGAGGCAATCCAACCGATAGCCCGGCGGCTGCGGCGCAGAGGGTCAGATGCCAGCGCGGGTGTGCGCTGCGGGAGGATCGGGTACGGGAACGGGTGGACGAAGCCATCGGGAGCCTTCTCGGTCGAAGGCAGGTGGGCAACGCGAACGGTTGGGCGATGGCGAACGACGCGGAGCCCGGATCCGGCTGCTTCCCTGCGCGAGGATTACCTCAATCAGGTTCAAAGGGACTTTCTCAGTCGCCGCGGCCGCGCTCGGCCTTGGCAACACCCCTAGCGAAGTGGCGGCGCCGTCGTCGGGCGCCGCCAGCGGGCATGATAGCTGCCGCAAGATGCGCAAGGCCCGCGCGCGGCGGGCCTTCATGGGCGCGCGTTGATGTGCGTCAGTCGAAGACCGGCGTCTCCACCCCCAGCACCTTGTGCAGCTTGGGGCTGGTGGTTGTGTACTGCAGGAGGACGCGCTTCTCGGGAAAGATGTAGGGCGAGGCCCCGAACGCCGCCAGCGCGGCTTCGTGAAAGCCCGAGAGAATGAGCTTCTTCTTGCCCGGGTAGGTGTTGATGTCTCCCACGGCGAAGATGCCTGGGATGCTGGTCTCGAACTTCTCGGTGTCGACGGTGATCTGCTTGCGGTCGATGTTCAGGCCCCACTCGGCAATCGGACCGAGCTTGGGACTGAGGCCGAAGAAGACGAGCAGCATGTCCAGCGGCACGATGCGTGTGACGCCATCGCCGCCGGTGACCTTGAGGGTGACGAGGCGGCCATCGCGCTCCTCGAAGTCGCTCACCTGGCCGACCATGAACTGCATTTCCAGCGCGTCGCACAGTTCGCGCATGCGCGCCACGCTGGCCGGTGCGGCGCGGAAACCGTCACGCCGGTGCAGCAGGATCACGCTCTCGGCCTTGTGCGGCCCCTCCTGCACGAAGTTCAGCGTCCAGTCGAGCGCGGAGTCGCCGCCGCCGACGATGACGAGGTTCTTGCCCGCAAACTGCGCCGGGTTGCGCACGCGGTAGAAGAGCTGCGTCTCGTCGAAGCGCTCGATGCCATCGACCTTGAGCGTGCGCGGCTGGAACGAACCGACGCCGCCCGCAATAAAGACGGTGCGGGTGAGAAAGCGCGTGCCCTTGCTGGTTTCGACGAAGAAGCGCCCGTCGGCCTCCTTGCGCACCACGCTCACTTCCTGTCCGAAGTGAAAGGTGGCGCCGAAGGGCTCGATCTGCTTGAGCAGGTTGTCGGTCAGCTCCTTGCCGGTGCACACCGGAACGGCGGGGATGTCGTAGATCGGCTTGTCGGGGTAGAGCTCGATGCACTGTCCACCCGGGTAGCCCAGCGAGTCGATCACATGGGCCTTGATCTCGAGGAGGCCCAGCTCGAACACCTGGAAGAGCCCCACGGGGCCCGCGCCGACGATGACGGCGTCGGTTTCGATCGGGCCGTCGTGGCGGTTGGCGGTGTCGGTCACGGCGGCTTCGGGGATGGGTTTCATCGGGGGGAGCAAGGGGTGGTTGGGTGCGCCCGCATCAGCGCACGAGCTTGCCCAGCTTGCCCTTCACGTCTTTCCACTGTTCGGCATCGGGCAGGCCGGGCTTGCGCTTGGTGATCGCCGGCCACTTGCGGGAGAGCTCGGCGTTGAGCTTGATGAACTCGAGCTGGTCGGCAGGAACATCCTCCTCGGGCACGATGGCGTTCACCGGGCATTCGGGAATGCAGACGGCACAGTCGATGCATTCATCGGGATCGATGACGAGGAAGTTGGGGCCTTCACGGAAGCAGTCGACGGGGCAGACATCGACGCAGTCGGTGTACTTGCAACTGATGCACGCATCGAGGACGACGTGGGTCATGGGCAGGGGTCTCTTGGCTTGGGACCGTTCGAACCGACCACGACCTCCGAAATCGCGGCACCAGCAATGGCGTCACGCACGTCGCGCCACTGCTCGCGGCCGATTTTACGGTGCGGGGGTTTGTACGGATGCCTTTGCAGTCTTGGCGATCAGGGTCTTGGTGGGTGTCGATGAATCGCTCTTGGCCAGGTGGCCTGCGCCGACCCCCACGGTCACGACGGTCGGTCGCCCGGCGTGCAGCAGTGCGGCGCAGCCGAGCTCGGCGAGCCGGTGATCGCTGTGCAGTGCGTCGGGCAAGCCCGCGCAGGAAACCACGCTGACCGGCGTGTCTGCACACCAGCCCTGCGCCTGCAAGCGCTTGCCCAGGGTGGCGAGCTGGCGTCCAGCCATGTAGAACACCTCGGTGTCGGCATGGGGAGCGCCGTTGGCCGGGCCGCTGCGCGTCACGGCAGTGCGCAAGGCCACACTGCGCCCCTGTCCGCGTCGGGTGAGCGGACGCTGGGTCAGCGCCGCCGCGGCCAGTGCTGCGGTGACACCCGGCACGACTTCACAGGCGATGCCTGCAGCCTTCAGCGCCAGCAGTTCCTCCTCGAGTCGCGCGAACAAGCTCGGGTCGCCGCCCTTGAGCCGCACGACGACGGCGTGCTCGCGCGCCAGTCGGACCAACAGGGCATCGATCACGGCCTGCGCCGTGCTGTGGGCGAAGCCCCGCTTGCCGACATCGATCCAGCGGGCCTGCGG
>JADZCL010000053.1 GCA_020851615.1 Rubrivivax sp. | reverse complement strand
CGATGGGGGCCTTGTTCACCGCCAGGCTGCCGACACTGAAGATGAAGAGGTTGACCGCGTAGGACAGCAGCGACAGCCCGATCAGCACCTGGAAGGTGCGAGGGCGCAGGACGAGCCAGACGCCGGCGGCAGCCAGGACCCCCACGGCCAGCGAGATGACGATTTCCATCAGCCCGGCTCCGCGGGGACGTTCGTCAGTGACCCGCGGCGCCCGCGCAGCGACTGGTGGGCGATGGCCGTCAGCAGCAGCAAGGTCGAGCCGACGACGACTGCGAACACGCCGACATCGAAGAGGGCTGCACTGGGCAGATGCAGCTCACCCAGCAGCGGCGCGTGCACGACGGCAGTGTGCGAGGTGAGGAAGGGGTAGCCCAGAAACCAGGATCCGAGGCCCGTGGCCAGTGCCAGCAGCAGCCCCAGGGCGATCCAGCGCTTGGGCTGCAGCCGCAGGCGCGCCTCGACCCAGCGCGTGCCGCCGACCATCGACTGCGCGATCAGCGTGCTGGCCACGACGAGTCCAGCGACGAAGCCGCCCCCGGGTGCGTTGTGGCCGCGCAGCAGCAGGTGCAGGGCGAAGGCAAGGCCCACCGGCAGCAGCAGGCGCACGAGCGCCGCCGGCACGTCGAGGTAGCGCTGTGTTGCGCCCTCGCGCTGGCGGTGCAGGTCGCTCACGATGTCGGCTGGAATCGCCCACTGCTGCGCCGGCGCGAGCATCGCCTCCCGGGGTGGGCGGAAGCGGCGCAGCAGCGCGAAGACGCTGATCGCGACCACCGCCAGGACCGTGATCTCGCCGAGCGTGTCAAAGGCGCGGAAATCGACCAGCATCACGTTGACCACGTTGGCGCCTCCGCCCTCAGGCAGCGAATGGTCGATGAAGAAGGGCGCGATCGACAAGGGCGTGTGGCGGGTGAGCAGGGCATACGACAAGGCCGCCAGGCCCAGGCCGATGGTCGCCGCCAGCGCCAGGTCGCGCCGACGCCGCCAGCGCGCGCGCGGGGTGGTGTCGGCGGCCGCCAGTTCGTCGCGCTTGGGCAGCCAGCGCAGGCCGAGCAGAAAGAGCACGGTCGTTACCACCTCCACGGCCAGCTGCGTGAGCGCGAGGTCGGGTGCCGAGAACCAGGCGAAAGTCAGGCACATCGCCAGACCCACGACCGCCAGCAGGATGAGTGCGGCCAGGCGGTGGAACTTGGCCTGCCATGCGGCGCCGATGGCACATGCACCGGCCAGTACCCACAGCCCGGCGAAGGCGGGCGTGACTGGCACGCGCGGGCGGTCGCCTGGCAGCAGCGGAACGATCATGGCCGATGCCAGTCCGGCCAGTCCCGCCGCCAGCACCAGCAGCAGGAGTTGCGGCTGCAGGCGGCGGGAGCCCAGCATCTGCACGCAAAGGCGAGCGCCGAGGCTGGCGCGGGCCTGCAGGGTGAAGAACAGGCGCGGCCCGTGCAGGCGCTGCAAGCCCGGCACGCCGGACCCGTGACGCTGGCGCAGGCGCGCGCCGAACGTCAGGTAGAGCAGGACGCCCAGTGCGCTGGCGACCAGGCTCATGGCCAGGGGCGCCGCGAAGCCGTGCCAGACCGCCAGGTCGTAGGCCGGCAACTCCCCGCCGACCACGGGGCGCGCCGCCAGGGCCAGAACCGGGCCGATGCTTGCGGCCGGCAGCGTGCCCACGAGCACGCAGGCCAGAACCAGCAGTTCCACGGGCACGCGCATCCAGGGCACGGGCTCGTGCGGCTGGCGCGGTGTGTCGCTGGTGCGGCGGCCGAAGAAGACGCCGTGCGCCAGGCGCAGCGAATAGGTCACCGCGAAGGCCCCGGCCAGCGTCGCCAGCAACGGCAGCGCCAGGTCGACTGCGGGATGCCGGCCTGTGCCGATCGTCTCGGCGAAGAACATCTCCTTGGAGAGAAAGCCGTTGAGCAGTGGCACGCCGGCCATCGCACCACTGGCCACGATGGCCAGCGTGGCCGTGACCGGCATCTGCCGGCGGAGCCCGCAGAGCCGGCGCATGTCGCGCGTTCCGGTCTCGTGGTCGATGATGCCCACCGACATGAAGAGCGAGGCCTTGAATGTCGCGTGGTTCATCACGTGGAAGACGGCGGCCACGGCGGCGAGCGGGCTGTTCAGGCCCAGCAGCAGTGTGATGAGCCCGAGGTGGCTGATCGTCGAGTAGGCCAGCAGCCCCTTGAGGTCGTTCTGAAACATCGCCGCGCAGGCACCCAGCAGCAGCGTCGCGAGCCCGGCGCCGCCGACGATCCAGAACCACGCGTCGGTGCCCGAGAGGACCGGCCACAGCCGTGCCAGCAGGAAGACACCTGCCTTGACCATGGTTGCCGAATGCAGATAGGCCGACACCGGGGTCGGGGCGGCCATTGCCTGCGGCAGCCAGAAGTGGAACGGGAACTGCGCGCTCTTGGTCAGCGCGCCGGTCAGCAACAGGACCAGCATGAGCGGGTAGAGCGGATGTGCACGCAGCGCGGGGCCCGCATCCAGCACGGCGTCGAGCTCGAAGCTGCCGACGATGCTGCCCAGCAGCAGCACGCCGGCCAGCAGCGCCAGGCCGCCGGCGGCGGTCACCGTGAAGGCCATGCGGGCCCCGCGTCGCGCGTCCTTGAGGTGTGTCCAGTAGCCGATGAGCAGGAAGGAGAAGACGCCGGTCAGCTCCCAGAACACCACCAGCTGGATCAGGTTGCCCGCCATCACGATGCCGAGCATGGCGCCCATGAAGCCCAGCAGCAGTGAGTAGAAGCGTGCCGCCGGATCCGCTGGCGAAAGGTAGTAGCGCGCGTAGACGACGACCAGCAGCCCCATGCCGCTGACCAGCAGCGCGAACATCCAGGCAAAGCCGTCCAGCCGCAGCACGAGATCGACGCCCAGCAGCGGCAGCCACGTCAGCCGCTCGCTGATGACGGTGCCCGCGGCGATTTCGGGGTACAGCAGCGCCAGCGGCACCGCAACGGTCAACGCGACCGCTGCGGCCCAGAGTGACTCTAGGTTGCGCGCGTTCGTCGGCAGCAGCGCCGCAACCAGGCTGCCGAGGAAGGGGAGGGCCGCAAGGGCGAGCAGCGACATCGACGTGCATTCTAGGAATGCGCCCCGGCGCAATGAAAAAGGCAGCCCGCAGGCTGCCTTCTCGCCGGGCCGCTGCACCCGGGATGCGATCCCGGGCCGCGGCTCTGCATGCCGTCCTACTTCTTCAGGTGCGCGAACTTGTTGCGGAACTTCTCGACGCGGCCGCCGAGGTTGTCGATGCTCTTTTGCGTGCCGGTGTAGAAGGGGTGCGTCTCGCTGGTCGTCTCGAGCTTGACCAGCGGCAGCTCGCGGCCGTCATCGAGCTTGATGGTCTCCTTGCTCTGCACGCAGGAGCGGGTGACGAACTTGAAGCCGTTGGAGAGGTCCTGGAAGCAGACCTCGCGGTAGTTGGGGTGGATGCCTTCTTTCATCGTTGCCTCGCGTCGGTCGGCAGCCACGCCCACCCTGTGGGCGCACTTGCCAGTTTGGCCAAAAACGGTGGATTGTAATGCGACGTGCCGCCTTCAGCCGCCGCGGCGCATCATGTCGAAGAAGTCGATGTTGCTCTTGCTCTGCTTCATCTTGTCGAGCACGAACTCCATCGCCTCGATCTCGTCCATGTTGTAGAGCAGCTTGCGCAGGATCCAGGTCTTCTGCAGGATCTCGGGCTTGAGCAGCAATTCCTCGCGCCGGGTGCCCGACTTGTTGATGAGGATCGAGGGGTAGACGCGCTTCTCGGCCATGCGGCGGTCGAGGTGGATCTCGCAGTTGCCGGTGCCCTTGAACTCCTCGTAGATGACCTCGTCCATCTTCGAGCCGGTGTCGATCAACGCGGTGCCGATGATGGTCAGCGAGCCGCCTTCCTCGACGTTGCGCGCCGCGCCGAAGAAGCGCTTGGGGCGCTGCAGCGCGTTGGCGTCGACGCCGCCGGTCAGCACCTTGCCCGAACTCGGCAGCACGTTGTTGTAGGCGCGGGCCAGGCGGGTGATCGAGTCCAGCAGGATGACGACGTCCTTCTTCAGCTCGACCAGGCGCTTGGCGCGCTCGATGACCATCTCGGCCACCTGCACATGGCGCGCCGCCGGTTCGTCGAAGGTGGAGCTGATGACTTCACCGCGCACCGTGCGCAGCATCTCGGTCACTTCCTCGGGTCGCTCGTCGACCAGCAGCACGATCAGGTGGATCTCGGGGTGGTTGGCCACCAGCGCATGGGCGATGTGCTTCATCATCACCGTCTTGCCGGTCTTGGGCTGTGCCACGAGCAGCGCGCGCTGGCCCTTGCCGATGGGCGCCACCAGGTCGACGATGCGGCTGGTGATGTTCTCCTCGCCCTTGAAGTTGTCGCGCTCGAGCTTGAACTGCTCCTTGGGGAACAAGGGCGTCAGGTTCTCGAACATGATCTTGTGGCGGTTCTCCTCCGGCGTCACGCCGTTGACCCGATCCACCTTGACGAGCGCGAAGTAGCGTTCGCCTTCCTTGGGCACGCGCACCTCGCCTTCGACCATGTCACCGGTGTGCAGGTTGAAGCGTCGGACCTGGCTGGGGCTGAGATAGATGTCGTCGGTCGACGCCATGTAGCTGGTGTCGATCGAGCGCAGGAAGCCAAAGCCGTCGGGCAGGACCTCGAGCACGCCATCGCCGAAGACCTGCTCGCCGCCCTTGGCGCGCTTCTTCATGATCGCGAACATCAGCTCCTGCTTGCGCAGGCGCGCGACGTTCTCGATTTCCAGCGCCTCGCCCATCTGGATGAGCTCGCTGACGTGCTGGGCCTTCAGTTCGGAAAGATGCATGGAAGGAATCCCTCGGAGGGGTTGCCGCCGCAGCTGTGGGCGGTGCATGAGCGGGAGCCGGCGCCGACGATCGGGGGCGCCGCGCGCGCTCTATGTGCAAGAGACAAGGGGAGGTCGGGCCGGACCCAAGCCGGAAGGCAGTCAAGGCCTGTGAGGCCGGCTGCCGCGGCGAGGCGGCTGTCACGCGGGGCCGTCCGCCGCTCTTGGCGGCCGATCCGGTCCCGTGGCGTGAATTATAGGTGGCTGTCGACGAAGGCCGTCAACTCGCGCTTGGGGCGCGCGCCGGTGATTTCCGCGACCTTCTGGCCGCCCTTGAAAATCATCAGCGTCGGAATCCCGCGGATGCCGAACTTGCCCGGCACCTCACGGTTGTCGTCGACATTCATCTTGGCGATGCGCAACCGGCCGTCGTACTCCTTGGCCATCTCGTCAAGGACGGGCGCAATCATCTTGCAAGGGCCGCACCATTCGGCCCAGTAATCCACCAGCACCGGCACCTCGGACTGCAGCACGTCGCCGGCGAACGATTGGTCGGTGATGTGCTTGATCAATTCACTGCTCATTCGCTTGCTCTCCAGTGGCTCATCTTCGTGCAGCATGCCCGTGTGCCTGCCGCGCAGTCCTGCGCGCGGGCGCGGCCGACGTTTCGGCCTCATTCTGACACATCGAACCTCTGCAGCGGCCGCCTGTGCGCCTGCTGCGGACCCGTCGGCCCCGGCCGTCTGCGGTGCCGAATTGCGCGGTCTTGGCCTGCCTGATCGACCCATGGTGGTCGGCGGCCTGGCCGTCCAATGCCCAGGGTATGTCGTCGCCCCAGGCTCCTGCATCCAACCCGCCCGCTGGGGGCGGGCAGCGCCAATTTGCCCGCTTCTCACTCGTGCGGCTGCTCGGGCGCAGTCCGCGCACCATGGCCTGGCAGGTCGGTGATCCGCGCAGTGGCCAGGATCTGGTGCTGATGCTGCCGCGCGTGGTGCCGGTGGACGAGACACACGCCGAGCGCTGGCTGCAGCGCGCCCGCAAGGCGGCGCGGCTGTCCCACCCGCGACTGGCGCCCGCACTCGAGGTCGGTCTGCACGATGGCTGGCCCTACATCACCTACGAGCTGGGCGAGTACGCGACGCTGGCCGACCGCATCGGCCGTCAGGGTCTGGCCGCCGACGAGGCGGCGCACCTGGCGAGCGAGCTCGCGCATGCGCTGGCCTACGCGCACGATGCAGGCGCTGCGCACCGTGACCTGCAACTGCATGCGGTGCTCGTCTCCGACAAGGGCCAGCCGCGGTTGCTGGGGCTCGAACTTGCCACCATCGACCCGCAGACGCGGCAGGTTGTCGAGGCGGCGACCCCGCAGGCCCTGCGCCAGGCGGCCGAGGCTGACATCGTGCTGCTGGGCATCCTGATGCACCCGATGCTGACCGGCCAGGGCGCGCTTGACGAGGCCGATGCGGTCCGGGTGCTGGAGCGCCTGCCCCCGCAGGGCCGCGAGATCGTGCGGCTGCCCTTCAGCACGCCGCGCCCGATTCCGGAGCCGCTGCGCGTGATCGTCAACCGCAGCACCGACCGGCAGGAGCGCCAGCGCTACCGCAGTGCACGCACGCTGGCGCGCGCGCTGGACGGCTGGCTGCAGGTCCAAAGTGGCAGCCAGGGCGGTGCGCTGGCGCTGCTGCTGGACAAGATCCGCATCGCCGGGGTGCTGCCGGCATCACCCCACGGGGCCGAGCGCGCCGCGCGCCTGGCGCTGATGGAGGGCAACCGGACCGGCGAACTGGCCGACGTCCTGCTGGAAGACGTGGCGCTGTCCCTGGAGCTGTTGCGGGCCGTGAACACCGCGCACGTGGGCGGTGTCGCGGTCGCCGACAACGGCGTCGTGCTGACGGTGCGCCGCGCCGTCGCAATGCTGGGGCTGGATGGTGTGCGCCGCGTCGCGCTGGCCCTGAACACCTGGCCGGGTCCGCTGAGCGAGGCGCAGGCTGGGGAACTGGCGCAGGCCATGGCACGCACGCGGCGTGCCGCGCAGGTGGCCATGGCGGTGCGCCCGCCAGGGTTTGACGGTGAGGTTGTCTACCTGGTGGCGCTGCTGCAGAACCTGGGCCGCTTGGTCGTGCAATACCATTTCCCGGATGAGGCATGGCAGATCCGGCGCCTCATGCAAGCCGCCGCGCTGCCTGACGACAAGGGTGAGGACCCCGGCATGAGCGAGGAGGCGGCGGCCATGGCCGTACTGGGGGTTGATCTGGAAGCGGTGGGCACGGCGGTGGTGCGCTGGTGGGGCCTGGGCGACGCCATCGTGCACCTGATGCGCCGTCATCCAGTGGGGGCCGCCGTGCGCGCAAGCGACAGCGACGACGAGATCCTGCGCGCCTGCGCCAGTTGTGCCATTGAAGCCGTCGATGCGCAGGGTCTGCCGGCGGCGCGCGTACAAGCGGCGCTGCAGGCGATCGTGCAGCGCTACGGCCGTGTGCTGGGATTGGGTCTGCGTGAGCTGCAGGAGGCCTTGCAGCCCGGTGCGGCGCAGGCACCTGATCGCAAGGAGCGCCTGCAGCCGACGCCACAGCCGCCGGCGCGGCAGCCGGCGGAAAGCCGGGTGTCCCGATGAGTCGGGTGCTCGAGAAGCGCGGCCAGCGGATCGGCCGCTTCGAGGTGCTGCGCCCGCTCGGGCAGGGTGCGCAGGCGACTGTCTGGCTCGCGCATGATCCTCGCCTGCAGCGCGAGGTGGCCATCAAGGTCCTGAGTGCGGGGGCCGGTGCCGCAGTACTCGGGCACTGGAAACACGAGGCCCACGCGGTCAGCCGCCTGAGTCATCCGCACATCGTGCCCCTGTTCGAGGCCGATGAGTCCGGTGGCCAGGCCTACCTGGTCTTCGAGTGGGTGCCAGGCGGCACGTTGGGCGACCTGCTGCGTGCACGAGGTGCGCTGGGGCCCCGGCGTGCGGTGGAACTGATGCTGGGCGTGCTCGATGCGCTGGCGGCCGCACACGCACAAGGCATCGTGCACCGCGACCTGAAGCCCAGCAACGTGCTGCTTGCCGCTGACGGCCGTGCCCGCGTGATGGACTTCGGCATCGCCGCGCGGGTCACGGGCGGGACTGATGGCGATATCGTCGGCACGCCGGGCTACATGTCACCCGAAGCCGCCCGTGGCGAAGCGCCACATCCCGCCATGGACGTGTTCGGCGCCGGTGTCCTGCTCGCCGAACTGCTGACCGGCCAACGCCTGTTGCACGAGCGCGACCCGCTGCGGGCGCTGCAGCGTGTGCAGCGCGAGGATCTGCAGTTGCCGGCCACAGCGGCTGTCGACGACGGCCTGCGCGGCATCGTCCAGCGCGCGCTGGCCCGCAACGCCACGCACCGCTACGACGGCGCCGCGACGATGCGCGATGCGCTGGCCGCATGGCTGACCCCGGCGCAGGCTGCCGTGGGAGATGGCGGCGGCCACGGCACCCTTGAGTTCCTGCTGCGCCGCATGCGCCACAAGGCCGATTTCCCCGCTCTCGGGGGGGCGGTGGTGCGTATCCAGCGCACGGCAGCGTCGGAGAACGAAAGCCTGCGCAGCCTGTCGGACGAGATCCTGCGCGACGTGGCCCTGACAAACAAGCTGCTGCGCCTGGTCAACAGCGCGGGCTTTGCGCATGCGGCGGGCGGCAGCATCACCACCGTCTCGCGTGCCGTGGCCCTGATCGGGTTTGACGCGGTGCGCAACCTGGCGCTCTCGCTGGTGCTGCTCGAGCACATGCAGAACCAGCAGCATGCCGCCGAGCTGAAGGAGGAGTTCCTGCGCGCCCTCTTGGCAGGCACGCTGGCCGGTGAGCTGGCGCCGCTGCTGCGGGAGACCGAGGAGACCTTCATCGCGGCCCTGTTTCAGAACCTGGGCCGGCTGTTGTGTGCGTTCTACTTCCCCGAGGAGGCGCAACGCATGCGCCAGCAACTCGAGCAGGGCGGTGATGTGGAGCAGGCGGCGCAGGGCGTGCTCGGCCTGGGCCTGCAGGATCTCGGGCAGGGAGTCGCGCGGAGCTGGGGCTTGCCGGAGTACCTGCAGCGCGCGATGTACACGCCAGACGGCGAGGTGCCCACCCGCGCCAGCGAACATGGCATCGAGCGCGTGCGCTGGATCGGCCGCTGTGCCAACGAGATCAGCGACTGCCTGTTGCACCCGGGTACCGCGAACGCGCAGCAGGAAATTGCCGCCGTGGCCGAGCGCTACGCGCGGGTGCTGGCGGCCGATCCCGCGGGGATCGTGGCGTCCGCTTCGCGTGCGCGCGAACGGCTGACGGACTTTGCGCGCACCATGGGGGTCGACGTGGCGCGCGGCAGTGCCGCGCGCGGGCTCTTCTCCGAAGGGGCGACGTTCGGCGAGGCGGTGGCTGCAGGCGGTTCGGTGCCGCCTGCGGACGCGAGTGCCGCGGCCGCTGCGTCGGCTGCGGTCACCGAGGCGCTCACAAATGGCATCGCCGAGGTCACGCAGAGCCTGGCCAGTGGGGACTTCAAGCTCAACGACGTGCTGCACAAGGTGCTCTCGACGATGCATGCCGCGCTTGGCCTGCAGCGCGTTGTTCTCTGCCTGCGCGACGCCCGTACCGAGCGCATGATCGGGCGCCTGGGCCTCGGTCTGGGCCAGGCCCAGGCGGGCCGGCTGTTCGCCTTCGCGCTGCGCGAGACGCCAGGGGCGCCGGTGGACCTCTTTGCCGCGGTCTGCCGCAAGGGCGTGGATACGGTGATCACGGACGCCACGCGTGATGGCATGGCAGCGCGCCTGCCGGCCTGGTACACCGCGTCGATCAACGCGCCGAGCTTCCTGCTGCTGCCCCTGATGTTGAGGCAGACCCCGTTTGGCCTCATCTACGCCGATGCCGCCAAGCCCGGGGCCGTGGCTCCGCAGGAGAAGGAACTGGCGCTGCTGCGCGCGCTGCGCAACCAGATCGTGATGGCTTTCCGCCAGAGCGGCAACGGCTGAGCCGTGCAAAGGTGACGAGCCTTACCCCCGGCACTGGTGGCAACGGTTAGGGCTGCTTGGTTCCCCACCTGACCCGGTTGGCCGCGCTCCCATGCGGGGAGGCCCGTCGGTGGCCATTGTAGGTGAGCGTTGCGCGCGAGAGGGGCACGCCGGCGCGTTGCCGTTCAGCGCAACTTGAGTGCATCGTCGCCAAAGCGCAGCGACAGCGGCTCGATGATGAGTTCCTTCGCGCCTTCCTCGACCAGACCCGCCACGCGGGCCCCGACGCCTTGGGCCTGTGCGATCGCCACGACGCGCTCGGCGTCCGCTGCGGCGACGAAAAGCGCAAAGCCCGCGCCCATGTTCAGGGTCGAATAGGCCTGCCTGTCGTCGTGTCCGGCGTGGTGCTGAATGAAGCGCAGTACTGGCGGCACTGGCGGCAGCGTGTGGATGCGGTAGCGCAGCGCCTTGGCGTGGCGCAGCAGCTTGCGCCAGCCGTGTCCGGTGATGTTGGCGCAGTAGTGCGGCGCGATGCCGGCCTGCCACAAGGCCTCGGTGACCGGGCTGTAGAGCACCGTTGGCGCAAGCAGCGCCGCACCGTAGGAAAGGCCGGACTCGACCTCGCTCAGCCAGCCCTGCGGCAGCCGCTCGACCAGCTTGCGAGCCAGGCTCAGGCCGTTGGCGTGGATGCCGCTCGAGTCCAGCAGCACGATCGCGTCCCCCGGCGCAAGGCGCTCGCCCACCGACAGGCGCTCCTTGGGGTTGACGATGCCGGTGCACGCCGCCGCAAGATCGATGCGCCCGGGCTCGACGATGCCGGCCAGCGCCGGGGTCTCGCCGCCGCCCCAGGCCACGCCGCAGCGGTCGCAGGCGCGCCTCCAGCCATCCACGAGCGCCTGTGCACGTGCCGCATCGGTGAACCAGTCAGACCCGCCCGCGCCCCAATAGGCCTGCACGATCAGCGGTGTGGCGCCGACGGTGATGAGGTCGTTGACCGCCATCGCGATCGTGTCCTGCGCGATGGCGTCGTAGCAGCTCTGCCCCGTGAGTGCGGCCCACTCGTCGGCGACGATGGCCTTGCTGCCCAGGCATTCGACGATCGACGCGAGATAGAAGGGCCCGACGTCGACGACATAGGCCGACTCGCCGCGCGATGCAGCGATCTCGGCAAAGCCGTGCGCTGCCAGGTGCCTCGCCGTCGCGGCGGCGGCATGCTGGGCGCTGACCTTGACCGGGTCGATGAGGTCGTAGACGACGCCGGCCTGCTCGTAGCTGAGCGGGCTGGCCTGTGGCCCGCTGCATGCCGGCTGCGACACGGGGCTTGGATCGGCTTTCATGCGGGCGATTATCGGCGCGTCGACGGTGTCGTCGGCCCGGACCAGGGCGCCGAAGCCGACTCTTAGAATGGCCCGATGAGCACCGTCGTCCTGGCGCGCAAGTACCGGCCCAAGCGCTTCGACCAGATGGTCGGACAGGAGCACGTGGTGCGTGCGCTGACGCATGCGCTGCAGCAGAACCGGCTGCATCACGCCTATCTGTTCACTGGCACGCGCGGCATCGGCAAGACGACGGTGTCCCGCATCCTGGCCAAGTCACTCAACTGCACCGGGGCGGACGGGAAGGGCGGCGTCACGGCCACGCCGTGCGGCGTATGCAGTGCCTGCACCGAGATCGACGCCGACCGCTACATCGACTACCTCGAGCTCGACGCGGCCAGCAACCGCAGCATCGACGAAATCCGCGACCTGATCGAGCGCGCGGCCTACAAGCCCGGTGTCGGGCGCTTCAAGGTCTTCATGATCGACGAGGCGCACCAACTCACCAAGGATGCCTTCAACGCGCTGCTGAAGACGCTCGAGGAGCCGCCGGACTACCTGAAGTTCGTGCTCGCGACGACCGACCCTGAGAAGATGCTGCCGACGGTGCTCAGCCGCTGCCTGCAGTTCAATCTGCGGCCGATGGCGCCCGACACCGTGCGGGGCCATCTGGCCACCGTGCTGCAGGCCGAGGGAATCCCCTTCGACGAGGGTTCGCTGCGGCTGCTCGGGCGAGCCGCGCGCGGCTCCATGCGCGACGCGCTTTCGCTGGCCGATCAGGCCATCGCCTACGGCGGTGGCCGACTCGAGGACGGCGTGGTGCGCACGATGCTGGGCAGCGTCGATCGTGGCCACGCCGCGGCGCTGGTGCAGGCGCTGGCGATGCGCCAGGGGCGGGTGCTGCTGCAGGGCATTGACGCGCTGCGCGGGCAAGGCCTGTCGGCAGAGGCCACCCTCGATGAGATGGCCGCGCTGTTGCAGCAGATGGCCGTGGCCCAGGTCGTGCCCGACGCCCTGGACCCGGGCGACCCGGAGCAGGAAGACGCCCGGCGGCTTTGCGGACTGCTTCCTGCGGACGAGACCCAGCTGCTCTACAGCATGCTGATGCAGGGGCGCGAAGAGCTGACGCTGATGGGCGACGAGTACGCGGCGCTCACGATGGTGCTGGTGCGCTTCCTGGCCTTTGCGCCGGGCACGAGGCGGCGCGAGGATGCAACGCCGCCAGGCAGCGGCGCCGCGCCGGCGCCGGCGCTGGGACCGACCCGGCCAGCTGCTGCGGCCGTTCCACCGCCGCGCGCGGCAGAACCGGACATCCCACCCTGGCTCGACGAGGTCCCACCGGCGGAGGGCGAGGCCCCGCCGCGTGCGGCGGCCTTGCGCGCACCCGCGCCGCCGGCGCTGGCCGTGCCGGCCGCGGCGGCCCCCACGGCGCCAGTGTGCACGCCGATCGGTGAGCGCTGGGCAGAGCGGGTGCGCGCACTGGTGGAGCACGGGCGCATTGCGGCGCTGACCCGCGAACTGGCACTGCAGGCAGGCGCAGTCGCCTGCGAAGAGGGCGACGCAGGCGTCGTGTGCTGGACGCTGCAGGTCGAGCGCGAATCGCTGCGCACTCAGGTGCTGGCTGACAAGCTGGCGGCGGCCTTGAGTGAGGAGTCGGGCACGCCCCAGAAACTGCAACTGCAGGCCGGCGTGCCGACCGACTCGGTGGCCCGGCGTGACGCCTGGGCGCGCCAACAGCGCCAGGCCGAGGCCGAGCAGTGCGTGCGCGATGATCCGGCACTGCGCGAACTGATGGCACAGTGCAAGACCGCGCGCATCGTCCCGGGTTCGATCCGTCCGCTCTAGCGGCACTGCGCGGCCGCCACACGCCGTGCGGACACCGCACGCCAAATCCGTTTGACACGCATCCTTCGAGGAGAGACGACGATGATGAAAGGCCAACTCGCGGGCTTGATGAAGCAGGCCCAGGCGATGCAGGACAACCTGCGTCGGGCGCAGGAAGAACTGGCGACGATCGAGGTCGAAGGACAGTCGGGCGCCGGCCTGGTCAAGGTCACGATGACTTGCAAGCACGACGTCAAGCGGGTGGCGATCGACCCCAGCCTGCTCGCCGACGACAAGGACATGCTCGAGGATCTGGTGGCCGCCGCCTTCAACGACGCCATCCGGCGGGCCGAGGCGGTCAGCGGCGAGAAAATGGGCAAGCTCACCGCCGG
>JADZCL010000052.1 GCA_020851615.1 Rubrivivax sp. | reverse complement strand
GCTGCATGCGGCCGCCGCACGCGCGCCGCACGGGTTGCAGCCGCGCCCGGCACCCCCGGGCCCACGTGGCGGATCGCATGTCGCATGGGGGCGCGCATCGCCTCAGTGTAGCGGCGCGTTCAGTGTTCGCCCTCTTCTCCGTCCAACGGCTCCTGGCAACCGCGCTGGCCGTCTGCACGGCAACGCCACCACAGGGGCAGGCTGTATGCGGCCATCCAGCCGAAGGCCAGCAGCCAGGCCAGTGCCGCAGCCAACAACGCCAGCCATGATCCGTCCAGTGCCGCGACGACGCGTGCCGCGGCGGCCCCGAGCAGCAGCAACACCGCCGCCGGCAACCAGGGCCGCTCATCAAGTGCCACACCCACGTGCGTGCGTCCGGCAATCGCCATCACCATGAAGATCGCCAGGCCGAAGCCGCCGACCGCGATCAGGTGTCGCCCCGCGCTGATCCACGCGCCACCCAGGCCAAGCAGGCCCAGGCCGAACAGGGCGCAACCCAGGGCCAGGCTGACGTAGACGGCGTAGAGCGCCAGGGGCCAGCGCCGCAGCAGGGCGCGTCCGACGTGCCAATCGGTCATCAATGCGGCCATCGCCGCAGCGCTGGCCAGGGCCAGCCAGCCTTGCACGCGCGGCAAGGGCGTCGGCAGCACGCCCAGCGTCGCCAACGCAGCCAGCAGCGTCAAGGCCAGTCGGCGCCGCGGCGGGCGCGCGAGGTAGGGGTCGTCCGGCACCGGCAGCCCTGCCGCACGGCGTGCATCGAGCGCCCGATTGACGATGCGCATCGAGATGCGGCTGGCCGCCAGCACCGTCAGCGCCGCGAAGGCCAGCAGCAGCGCGTCCAGCCAGGGGCCGGCGGGCTGTGCGCGCCACAGGGCCTGCGCCAGGCCGAGCAGCGCCGCCTGCAGGCCCAGCAGCCCGGCCAGCAGCTCCAGGTGCGGCCGCCCATCCTGTTGCCACAGGCGTGGCAGCACCTGGCGCGACAACCAGGCCAGGAACAGGCATTGCGCCAGCGCCGCCGCCGCTTCGGCCTGCGGCAGTGGCAGCCAGGGCAGCAAGGCACCAGGCAGCCAGAACGCAAAGGCGCGCCGCATCAGCGGCTCTGGAAACTCGGGCGACAAGGTGAACTCGGGCACCGCCGTCAGCAGGAAGCCGGCCACGGCGGCCGTGCCCATGCCCAGCAGCAGCGCCAGGCCGTGCCAGCGAGGGTGCGCCGCGGTTGCCAGCGGCAGGCCCACCCCGAGCACGAGCAGCCACACGGCCATGACCGCCAGCGCCAGCGCCAGCGCGCCGATGAAGAAAGGGCGCAGCGCGCACTGCCACAGCGCGTGCTCGGGGTGCAGCGGGTTCACGCCGGTGCGCATGCGCCCTCCGTCAACGGCGGCAGGTCGAAGGCCTGGCGCAAGGCAGGCACCGTCAGCAGCGCGGCCGCCGCGCGGTGCACGGCCGCGTCATCGCGCTGGCGTGCTGCACCCACCATGGGCTGGCGGTGGACGACATGCCCGGGTGCAGGCGCCAGCACCAGCACCGAGTCGGCCAGCCGCACGGCCTCCATCAAGTCGTGCGTGATCAGCAGCACCGCGGTGCCGCGGCGGTGCACGTGATCCAGCAGCAGCGCATGCAACTGGGCCCGCAGGCCGATGTCGAGCGCCGAAAAAGGCTCGTCGAGCAAGAGCAGCGCAGGCTCCAGCAGCAGCGCACGGGCCAGGGCCGCACGACTCTGCATGCCGCCCGAGAGCTGGTGCGGATAGGCCTGCAGCGCACGCTCGTCCAGACCCAGTTCATGTCCGAGCAGCCGTGCACGCTCGCGCGCAGCACCCCGTGCGATGCCCTGCGCGCGCAGGCCGATACCGATGTTGTCCAGCGTGCGCTGCCACGGCAGCAGGCGGGGTTGCTGGAACAGCATGGCCGGACGCGGCACAGCGCGCCGGATGCGACCCTTCTGCAGGGGCAGCAGGCCCGCAGCCAGGTGCAGCAGCGTCGTCTTGCCACAGCCCGAGGGCCCCACCAGCGCCAGCAACTCGCCCGCACGCAGGTGCAGGCTGACGTCGTGCAGCACCTCGGTCACGCCATAGGCATGGTGCAGGCCTTCGATCTCGAGCATGGGTGCGACCTTGCCCGTCGTCAGCTGGCGTCCTGGCGCCAGCGCTCGAACTCGCGCTTGATCGGCTCCAGCACGGCGTATTCCAGCAGCAGCAGCGAGGCGACGACGGCGCCCGTCCAGGCCAGCGCGGCCGCCGTGTCGAGCTGCGAGCGGGCGATCGCCAGCGCCGCCCCGACGCCATCCGCGCTGGCCAGCAACTCGGCCATCACGACCACTTTCCAGGCACTGCCCAGGGCCGTGATCCAGGCCGGGAAGACATAGGACAGCACGTGCGGGCCGTAGACCTGCAGCAGCGTCATGTGCCAGGGCAGGCCGTAGGCGCGCGCCATGTCGCGCAGCTGGGCATCCAGCGTTCGGGTGCCCTGCAGCGCGGCACCGAAGACGATCGGCACGGTGGCAATGAAGACGGTGAACACCGGCGTGCCGTCGCCGCTGCCAAACCACAGCAGCGCCAGCACCAGCCAGGCAATGGGTGGGGTGCCCAGGATCACCGTCACCAGCGGGCGTGAGGCCAGCGCCGCGGTCGATGACAAGCCCGCCAGCACGCCCAGCAGCGTGCCGGCGCCGATGGACAAGGCCAGGCCGATGAGGGCGCGCCGCGCGGTGGCCATGAGCTCGGGCCACAGGCTGCCGCGTGCGATCAGGTCCAGCAACGCCTGCCCCGCAGCCAGCGGGCCCGGCAGGGCCAGCGGGCCCAGCTGCGCTGCCGCCCACTCCCACACCGCCAGCGCCGCCAGCATGCTGGCGACCGCGCCCCAGGCGCTCCAGACGTAGGTGGCGACGGCGCCAGTCGCGCGCAGCAGCAGCTTCATCGGTTCACGCGTGGACGAGGCGCAGGGAAATCACTCGGCGTAGAACGCGTCGCCGGGCAGCGCACCCCCGACCAGCCCGGGCTGGCGCGCCAGCAACTGCTGGAAGAAGAACTGCAACTCGTCGCGCGCGGCCCGCCCGGTGACGAAGCGCGCGTTGTCGGCACGGATGGCGTCGGCCACCGCCGCCGCAGACAGCTGCGGCACGTAATGCTCAACCGTGCTGCCGCAGGCCTCGGGGCCGGCCTCGCACTCGTCGAGCGCGCGCGCAAAGGCCTGCTGGAATGCCGCGCGCAGGGGCAGGTCGGCCAGCGCCGGGCCCAGCACGCAAGTGCCGGCTTGCGGCATCTGGGGGGCGCGCTGCAACACCCGCCCCCACTCGGCCTGGACATCCATCGCGCGGTACAGCTCCGGGGCCACCGTCGAGAGCGGGAACGAATGCGTCTTGCGCAGCGCCATCGACGCCGCCGGCTCGGCCAGCAGCGCGTTGTCGGACTGGCGCATCAGCAGCATCTGCATCGCGTCCAGCGGCGAGCCGACATAGCGCAGCTTGATGTCGCGGCGCAGGTCGATGCCCTCGCGCGCGGCCAGCAACTGCAGCACGATGTCGGGCATGTCGCCGCGGAAAGGCACGAGCAGTTCCTGCCCCTTCAGGTCGGCCAGCGTCAATGGGCCGCGGCTGCGCGACAGGATCCACAGCACCCCCCAGGTGGGGACGTTGAGCAGCGCCAGGCGCACCCCGCGGTTGAAGAGGTTGGCCGCGACGTTGGTCGGCATGGCAACGAAGTCGGCCTTGCCCTCGATGGCCAGCAGGCGCAGTTGGTCGGGGTCCTTCCAGGTCAGGAACTCGACCTGCCCGGCCCAGTCGGCCAGCGCCCCCGACTGCACCATGCGCATCAGCGGGTACGACACCGCCGCCGGCGGCCCGGCGAGCACCAGCTTGCTGCGCCGCTGCGCCGCGGGCACCAGGGTCGGCAGGCTGGCGGCCCCCACCGCAGCCAGCAGCAGAGTGCGCCGACGCAGTCGCGTGCGGGCAGGCGGCGGCAGGCGCTTCGAGTGGGGCAGGATTTCAGCCATGACGATGCCTTTATGTGCGAGCGATTCGCATTCCGGATTATTGCCGGAAAGAGGCAGCGGGAATGCACTTTTCAGGCGGCCAGTGGGGTGATCCACCCCGCACAGGCCCCAGATTCCTGCCCATTGTGGCGACTTGCCGAAAGGCGTAGTCTGGTTCGCGCGCCCGTGGCAGCCTGATCACGTCCTTCAACGACACAGCCCGCCGACGGCGCGCGGCCGGCTGCAGGAGAGCCGTCCATGCCAAGCCCAGCCGCCGGTGCCGCAACTGGCACCGAGTCGATCCGTACCCTGGCCCTGGTGGGTCCTGCAGCGGCTGGCAAGACGCTGCTGGCCGAGGCGCTGCTGCAGCGCTGCGGCGTCATCGGCGCAATGGGCAGCATCGAGCGCGGCAGCACCGTGAGCGACCACGACGTGCTCGAGCGGCGCATGCAGCATTCCCTGAACTCGGCGCTGCTGCACGTGGAGCATGCAGGCACGCGCATTCACATCGTCGACACGCCGGGAGGCAACGACTTCCTCGGCCAGAGCCTGCCGGCGCTCGAAGCCGTCGAGACCGCCGCGATCGTCATCAACGCGGCCACCGGCATCGAGCCCATGGCGGTGCGCATGATGGAGTACGCCGCCGCACGCGGGCTCGACCGGCTCATCATCGTCAACCGCATCGACGCCGCGCCCGAGAAGCTCGAGGCGCTGCTGGCGCAGATCCGTGCCGCTTTCGGCAACGAATGCCTGCCGCTGAACCTGCCCGACGCCGACGCCACGCGCGTGGTCGATTGCTTCTACAACCGCGCGGGGCACAGCGACTTCGGCGCGGTCGAGGACGCGCACCGGGCGCTCGTCGAGCAGGTCGTCGAGGTCGACGCCGCCTTCGTCGACCGCTACCTGGAGGACGGCGACGTCGATGCCGCCGAGCTGCACGCCCCGCTTGAGCAGGCGCTGCGCGAGGGGCATCTGATTCCGGTGTGCTTCGTCTCGGCAAAGACCGGCGCAGGTGTGGGCGAGCTGCTGGACATCATCGTGCGCCTGCTGCCCAACCCGACCGAAGGCAATCCGCCGGCCTTCCTGAAGGGCGAGGGCG
>JADZCL010000051.1 GCA_020851615.1 Rubrivivax sp. | reverse complement strand
GCCCTTGCCACCCCCGCGCTGCCGGGCGCTGGCATCTTGTGCGTGCGCGGTGCGCGTACGCACAACCTGAAGAACATCGACCTCGACATCCCCAAGCATGCGCTGGTGGTGATCACCGGGCTGTCGGGTTCGGGCAAGTCGAGCCTGGCCTTCGACACCCTGTACGCCGAGGGGCAGCGCCGATACGTGGAGAGCCTCTCGACCTATGCGCGGCAGTTCCTGCAGTTGATGGACAAGCCCGATGTCGACGTGATCGAAGGCCTGTCGCCGGCGATCAGCATCGAGCAGAAGGCCGCCTCGCACAACCCGCGATCCACGGTGGGCACGATCACCGAGATCCACGACTACCTGCGCCTGCTGTATGCGCGTGCGGGCACGCCTTACTGCCCTGAGCACGGGCTGCCGCTGCAGGCGCAGAGCGTGGCGCAGATGGTCGATGCGGTGCTGGCGTGGCCGCCGCAGACGCGGCTGCTGATCCTGGCGCCGGTCGTGCGTGAGCGCAAGGGCGAGTTCGTCGAGTTGCTGCAGGACATGCAGGCGCGCGGCTACGTGCGCTTTCGCATCGGCAGCGGCGGGCAGCCGCCGCGCCTGTACGAGGCGCAGGCGCTGCCGCTGCTGAAGAAGGGCGAGAAGCACGACATCGACGTGGTCATCGACCGCCTGCGCGTGCGGCCAGATGCGCGGCAGCGGCTGGCCGAGAGCTTCGATGCCGCGCTGCGCCTGGCCGAGGGGCGGGCACTGGCGCTCGAATGGGGCGACGAGGCGACGGACGCGGCTCCTGCGAGCATGCGCAGTTCGCTCTTCAGCAACCGTTTCGCGTGTCCGGTGTGCAGCCACGCCCTTGCCGAACTCGAGCCGCGGCTGTTTTCCTTCAACTCGCCGCAGGGCGCCTGCCCGCAATGCGATGGCCTGGGCCAGGTGACGCGCTTCGATCCGGAGCGCGTGGTCGCCTTCCCGAGCCTGAGCATGGCCGCCGGCGCCGTGAAGGGCTGGGATCGGCGCAACGCCTACACCTTCAGCCTGCTGGAGAGCGTGGCCCGGCATTACGGCTTTGACATCGAGACGCCGTTCGAGCAGTTGGCGGCCCGGGCGCAGCAGGTGCTGCTGCAGGGCTCGGGCGAGGAGGCCATCGAGTTCGTGTACCGCGCCGAGGGCAGCTCCGGCCGCGTGCGTTCGGTGCGGCGCGCGCATCCCTTCGAAGGCATCATTCCCAACTTCGAGCGCCGTCTGCGCGAGACCGATTCACCCACCGTGCGCGAGGAGCTCTCGCGCTACCTGGCCGCGCGCGAATGCCCGGCCTGCCACGGCACCCGGCTCAAGCCCGAGGCGCGCAACGTGCGGCTGGATCCGGCGGGCGGCCCCGCGCCGGGCAAGGCGATCTACGAGGTCGAGCGGGCGACACTGGCGCAGGCGCTGGCGTACTTCGACGCGCTGGAGCTCCCCGGCGCGCGCGCCGAGATCGCCGACAAGGTGGTGCGCGAGATCCGCGCCCGCCTGCGCTTCCTCAACGACGTCGGCCTGCCTTACCTGAGCCTGGAGCGCAGCGCCGACACGCTCTCGGGCGGCGAGGCGCAGCGCATCCGCCTGGCCTCGCAGATCGGCTCCGGGCTCTCGGGCGTGATGTACGTGCTCGACGAGCCCAGCATCGGGCTGCACCAGCGCGACAACGAGCGGCTGATCGGCACGCTGCGGCGGCTGCGCGACCTCGGCAACTCGGTGCTCGTCGTCGAGCACGACGAGGACATGATCCGTGCGGCCGACCACGTCATCGACATGGGCCCGGGCGCGGGCGTGCACGGCGGGCGCGTGGTTGCGCAGGGTACGCCCGCGGCGGTGGCCGCCGATGCCCGCTCGCTGACGGGCCGCTACCTCGCGCACGTGCTGCGCATCCCGGTGCCGCGGCTGCGGCGTGCGCCGGCAGGTGATGCCGGGGGCGGCGTGCTGCGCATCGTCGGGGCGCGTGGCAACAACCTGAAGGGCATCGACGTCGAGTTTGCGCTGGGTCTCTTCACCTGCGTCACCGGCGTCTCGGGCTCGGGCAAGAGTACGCTCGTCAACGACACCCTCTATGCAGCCGTCACGCGCAAGCTCTACGGCAGCCATGCCGAGCCCGCCGCGCATGAGCGCATCGACGGGATCGAGCTGCTGGACAAGGTCATCAACGTCGACCAGAGCCCGATCGGGCGCACGCCGCGCAGCAACCCGGCCACCTACACGGGCCTGTTCACGCCGATCCGCGAGCTCTTTGCCGAGGTGCCTGCAGCGCGCGAGCGCGGCTACGGGGCCGGGCGCTTCAGCTTCAACGTCGGATCGGCCACGGGCGGCGGCCGCTGCGAGGCCTGCGAGGGTGACGGCGTGCTCAAGGTCGAGATGCACTTCCTGCCCGACGTCTACGTGCCGTGCGATGTCTGCCACGGGCAGCGCTACAACCGCGAGACGCTCGAGATCCTCTACAAGGGCCGCAACATCGCGCAGGTGCTGGAGATGACGGTGGAGGACGCGCATGCCTTCTTTGCCGCCATACCGGCGATCACGCGCAAGCTGCAGACGCTGCTGGACGTGGGCCTGGGCTACGTGCGCCTGGGCCAGAGCGCGACCACGCTCTCCGGTGGCGAGGCGCAGCGCGTGAAGCTCGCGCTCGAGCTCTCCAAGCGCGACACCGGGCGCACGCTCTACATCCTGGATGAACCGACGACCGGCCTTCACTTCCACGACATCGGGCTGCTGTTGCAGGTGCTGCACCAGTTGCGCGACGCCGGCAACACCATCGTCGTGATCGAGCACAACCTGGACGTCATCAAGACCGCCGACTGGGTGATCGACATCGGCCCCGAGGGTGGCGCCGACGGCGGGCGGGTGCTGTTTGCGGGCACACCCGAGGGCCTGGTGGCCAGCGGCGTCGGCCATACCGGGCCGCACCTCGGGCCTTTGCTGGCGGCGGCCCAGGCGACGGATTGAGCGCTGCCGCCGCGCCGGCTCAGGGCCGGGCGTCGTCGGGGTCGCGGTCCGGCGCACGCTCGCCGCTGCGGCCCTCGCGTTCGGCCAGCAGCGCACGGCGGCGTGCCTGCAGTTCGCGCCAGCGGGCCTCGATGATCGAGACCTCGATGAAGTCCTGCGCCACGGCGCCGGTGCGCACGAGCTGGCGGCCGCTGTTCAGGCGGTCGATGGCGCCGGTCAGGTCGCCCAGCAGCACGCGGGCCTCTGCCTGGGCGCGCAGGGCACGCAGGCGCTGGCCCAGGGCCTGTGTGCAGTCCCCCAGCAGCTGCCAGCCCAGGGCGTCCTGCGGCTGCGCCACCACCCAGGTCTGCAGGCGCTCGGCCGCGTCGCGCAGGGCGGCCTCCCGCACCGGCGCTGCGGCCAGCAGCGCGGCGTGAGCCTGCAGCGCCAGCAGCGGCCTCTCGAGCATCTGCACGTGCCCGGCCGCACGCAGGGCGCCGACCTGGTCGAGCGCCCCGCGCGCGTCGCCCGCGCCCAGCAGCACTTCGGCCTGCAGCAGCGCAAGCGTCTGGGCCAGCGCCGGCAGCTCCGCCGCACTGAGGGTGGCCAGCAGCGCCCTGGCTTCCTGCAGCCGCTGCAGTGCCGCGGTGGGGTCGCGCAGGCGGTTGGCGGCCAGCGCAGCAGCGTACAGGGCGGCCAGGCGCTGCGCCGCGGGTGTGCCCTCGCGCGGGGCGGGCGGCTCCTGCAGTCGGCGCAGCGCCTGCACGCTCGGGTCCATCAGCACGCGGGCGCGTGCGGCCATCAGTTCGT
>JADZCL010000050.1 GCA_020851615.1 Rubrivivax sp. | reverse complement strand
GGAGCCTGATGGACCTTGCCCGCGCCGCCGACGACGCCGAGCTGCACCGCGCCCTGGCGCCCGAACTCGTCATCGTGCAGGAGGCCGCCGAAGGGGGCCTGTGGATAGACCCCGTGCAGGCTGCTGCGGTGCTGCGCCTGCCGGCTGCGCAGGCGATCGTGCTGCCCGCGGCGGGCTGGCAGGAACGCGCGCCCGAACTGCCGCTGCGCGTGGCCTTTGTCGACGAACAGCGTCTTGGGGCCTATGCCGCGCTGTTGGATGCGCACGGCGAGCGGGACGAATCCGGTGACCTCTGCGGTCTGCGGGACCTGGACGCCTTGCGCACCACGCTGGCGCGCGTGCTGCTGGCGCGCCCGCTGGACAAGGTGCGCGCCCAGCTCCCTGAATGCATCGAGTCGGTGCGCCGCGTCCCCATGCCCGAGGCGGTGCAGGCCGAGCACCGCGCGCTGCAGCAGGTGTTGGCACAGCAGCTTGCGCGCTGGCAGCGCGCGGGTTGGCTGGCGGCCGTGGAACAGCGCCACCTCATCGAGGAGGTGCAGGCCTTGCGCCGCCTGTGTGCGGGTGAGGGCGCACCCGCAGTCGCACAGGCCAAGGCCGAGGCCATCGGCGCGCTGCTCGGCCAGCATCAAACGGGCGTGCCCAAGGCCGTGGTGTTCGCGCAGTGGCCGCAGGCGCTGCGCATGGTGCAGGCCGCCCTGGGCGAGGCCGGGATTGCCTCGGTGCTCTGTCATGGCGGCGACGGGGCGACGCAGCGCCAGGCCGCGCAGCGGCGCTTTCGCGACGATGCAGACTGCCGCGTGCTGCTTGTCGCCGACGGCGGCGGCCCGCTCGAGCCGGATCTGCCGGCAGCGCAGGTGGTGCACCTCGATCGACCCTGGGACGCGCAGGTCCGCGCCCGCCGCTTTGGCCGCCTGCATCGGCGCGGCACGGTGCAGCTGGTGCCGGTGACGCAACTGCTCCTGCAGGACAGCTTCGAGGACGCGGTCGAGCGTGCGCTGGGCGCACCGCGCGAGCAGCCGGTGCCCGAGCTGCTGGATGCCGGCGCCCAAGGGGGTTTCGTGCAGGACCAGGCGCTCGTGCAGTGGCTGGCCGATCTGGAGGCGGTGCTGCGGCTGGGTGGCGCGTGGCCCGGGCAGGCCGGCGCCTCTCACTCGTAGCGCTGCTGCGCCTTCCAGGCCGCGCGGGCCGCGTCGTCGCCGGACACGGTGACGGGCAGCGCAGGCGGCACCGGTCGATCGCGGGCGTAGCCGAGGAAGTTGCGCAACTGGCGCGTCTTGGGGTCCAGTGCGCGGGCGAGCGCCTCGGCCGCCTGCGCGCGCGTGAGCGTCTCGAGGGCGCGCGCCGTGTCCTGGGCGCGATCCCAGTCGGCATTGCGGTCGTAGGCGAGCACGAACAGGCGCGAAGCGCGCGCGGCAATGCTCTTGTCGTGCTGCAGCAGGTGCTCACGCACACCGGCGACGATGCGCTGCCAGGCCTCGTCGGGCAACTGGGCCACGAGCCTCGGCAGCGTGGCGATGAAGGCCGCGGCCCGGCGTTCGAGTTCGTCGGCACCGTAGTCGCCGGACTGGATGATGAAGACTGCCACCGTCTGCCGCTCGTCCTCGATCGCGCTGCCCTGGACGATGTAGCCCAGTTGCTGCTGGGTGCGCATCTCCGCGAAGAAGGGGTCGCCGATGGCGGCGGCCAGCACCGCGGCGATCGCGCGTGCGCGCGGGCTGTCGTCACCCAGCAGGTACTCCTGGCGCAGCGTCGAGTTGTTGACCTGCAGCACCTGGCTGCTGCGCAGGTCGCTGCCGGCCTGGCCGACCCATTGGCGCGGCCGCAGCAGCGCGGCGTCGGGCAGGCCCGTCGTGCCCAGGGCGGTGGCGACACGGCGCACGGCCTGCGTCGCCTCGCTGGGCGTGAGGTTGCCGTAGGCGAGCGCCTCGATCTTGCCGCGTGCGTGCAGCGTGCGGGCAAAGGCGCGCAGCGCATCCAGCGTGACCGCGCGCGCCGCCGGCAGCATCTGCGCGGGCGTGAAGTAGAACTCGCGCAGCAGCGCGCGCCGCGTCTCGCGTGCGCTCAGGTAGGCGTCGACCGTGTCGAAGGCGCTGAGCTCGCGCAGCAGGCGGTCCTTCAAGTCGGCAAAGCGTGCTGGCGAGAGCGTGCAGTCGCGCAGCTGCGGCGTCACGGCGTCGAGCAGGCGCGGCGTGGCTTCGTCCCAGCCATCGGCCATCAGCAGCACGCCATCGAGCGACGCGCTGAAGACGAAGCGCTGCCCGGCCTCGGCGGCGGCATAGGTGGTCTCGTTGAGCACCTCGCGCACGCAGGCCTCGTAGAAGTGCAGCAACGCGGCGTTGCGCACGTTGGCCAGATCCCGCGGCAGGCGCTCGCGCAGCAGGATCGCCGCCTGCGGACGCTGGAACTCGCCGTCCTGCGCGTGGTAGAGGACGAGCGCGGGCTCGTCGATCAGCCGGGCCGGCTGCAGCGGCTGCAGTCCGGTGTGCGCGGGCAGGAAGGGGTTGGGCGACGGCACCGCCAGCCCGGCCACGCGCGGCGGTGCAAGCAGTGCGGCGTAGGGCGCACCGTCCTGCACCGCGTACGAGAAGCGGGTGCCGTAATACGGCTCGACGCGATCGGTGGGCAGCCCCTTGGCGATCAGCGTGACAAGCAGGTTGTCCGGGCGCAGGCGTTCCAGCAGCGCCGCAAAGCCGGCGCGGTCGGCGCTCAGCCACAGGTAGGGCACGCGTTCGGCGACGGCCAGCGGATAGTCCATCACCTGGCTGGCCAGGCCGGCGGCAAGCATGGCGCCTTCGCCGCGGTCGCGGTAGCGCTCGTCGAGCCCGGCGAGCACCTGGCGCTCGTGGAAGACGTGCTCGGGCAGGCCATGCGCGCGCAGGACCGCGACTGCGGCAAAGACCGTCTGCAGCACCCGTGGCATCTGCTCCAGCCCCTGCGGCGTGAGGTCGATCTGCAGCTCGAAGCTCGCGTATTGCGCGGTCGGTGAATCGGCCCCGGCAGACAGGCGGGTGGCCAGCCCCTGTGCCTTCAGCGTCGCCAGCAGGCTGCCCGGGCCCTCGTTGCCCAGCAGGAAACCCAGCAGCTCGGCCGACTTGTGCGGCCAGTCGGCGCGTTGGCCGGGCAGCGCAAAGAGCAGGTGGAGCTGGCGCAGGTCCTTGATCGGCTCCATGCGCAGCATGCGCAGCGCGGCCTGCTGCGGCAGGAAGTCCGCCGGGTAGACGAGCGGGGCCAGCGCGTGATCGGGTACCGCGCTGAAATACCTGCGCGCATAGGCCTCGAGCTCGTCCAGGCCCGCGCGACCCGTGAGCACGAGCGTCATGCGGTTGGCGCTGTACTGCGCGCGGTAGAAGGCGAGCAGTTCGTCGCGCGTGATGCCGGCCAGCGTCTGCGTGCTGCCGGTACCGAAGTGGCGGGCCGGGTGGCCTGGTGCAAAGGCCACGGTCTGCAACTGCTGCGCACGCCAGAGGTCGCTCTCGAGATTCTTCTGGTGCTCCGAGGCGACAGCGTGCATCTCGCGCTCGGTGTAGCGCGCATCCAGGCGCGGGGCGATGAAGAACTGCGCGAAGCGGTCCAGCGCACCCTCGAAGGCCTCGTGCCGGATCTGCAGGAAATAGTTGGTGCGGTCCTCGGCCGTATAGGCGTTGTTGCTGCCGCCGTTCTGGCGCAGGTAGGTGTCGAACTCGCTGGGGTCGGGATACTTCTCGGTGCCCAGGAACAGCATGTGCTCGAGGAAGTGCGCAAGTCCCTGGCGGGCGGGCGGGTCGGCCAGGGATCCCACACCCACCGCCAACGCAACCGAGGAGACGTTGAGCTTGGCGTCCGAGAGCAGCAGTACGCGGATGCCGTTGTCCAGCACCAGGCGGCGCCACTGTGCAAGGTCGCCCGGTGCCGCTTCGCGCACAGGGATCTGCGCCAGCAAGGCACTTTCCACGGCGACGGCGGTGTCGTGAACGCCTGCCGGGGCCTGGGCCAGTGCGGGGGCGATCAGGGTGGCGCATGCCAGTGCGGCCAGCAGGTGCCGGATGATGCTCTTCATGCGCGGCAGTGTAGGCCTGCACGCGCGTGCGCCGCAGCGCGCTGCGGCGGCTGTCGTGTGCCGCTCAGGCCTCGCGCGTGCCGCGCGCGAGGTCGTGCACGTGCTCGGTATCGCGCCCGTGCAGCGCGGCAATGGCCCGTTGTGCGGCCTGCATGAACAGGCCCAGGTCGGAGTCGATGGCCAGGAAATCGAAACCCGCGGCGCGGTACTGCGCGATCACCTCGAGTTCGCTGCCGACGGTGCCCACCGGCTTGCCCAGCGCCCGGCAGCGTCGCGCGACCTCGCTCATCGCCTCCATCACGCGCGGGTGCCGCAGCTGGCCGGTCAGCCCCATCGAGGCCGAGAGGTCGGCCGGGCCGACGAAGACCGCATCGACGCCGTCGATGGCGGTGATCGCCGGCAGTGCGGCCACCGCCGCGGTCGTCTCCACCTGCACCACGACGGCGACGCGGCGGTCGGCGCTGACGAGGTAGTCGGCCTGCATGCCAAAGCGCGAGGCCCTCGTCATGCCGGCCATGCCGCGCACGCCGCGCGGCGGATAGCGGGTGGCGGCAACCGCGGCTGCGGCCTGCGCCGCGCTCTCGACGAAGGGCACGAGCAGCGTCGTGGCCCCGGCGTCGAGCACGCGCTTGATCGTCACCGGCTCGTTCCAGGGCACACGCACCAGCGGCACCATGCGAGTGCCGGCCACGGCCTGCAGCAGGTGCACGACCTCGGCCAGGTCCAGCGGCGCGTGCTCCATGTCGACGACGCCGAAGTCGAAGCCCGCGTGGCCGGCGGCCTCGGCCAGCAAGGGGCTGGCGGACATCAGCCAGGTGCCCAGCGGCGGCTGGCTGCCCGCGCGCAGGAGCAGTTGCCGGAAGGGGTTCATCGTGCGGACCTCCGTGTCGTGCACCGAACCGCCCGCGTGGCGCAGGCGTGGGTGCCGATCTTTGCCGCAGCGGCCGGTGCGGTCAAATCGGACCGCGGGTGACCCTGACCTCGATCAGTGATCGCGCTCAATTCAGCGCGCGCAGGCGCGCCTTCAGCAGCGTGATCAGCTCCGACGGGGGCGCGACCTGGGGGTCGAAGGGGTGCGATCGCTGCCCGTTGATCGCGGCGATGATGCGGCGGACATACAGGCGCGTTTCGGCGTAGGGTGGCACGCCGCGGTAGCGTTCGACCGCGCCTTCGCCGGCGTTGTAGGCGGCCAGCGCGAGAGTGAGATCCCCTTCGAAGGTGGCCAGCAGCCAGCGCAGGTAGGCCATGCCGCCGCGCAGGTTCTGCGCCGGGTCCATGACGTTGCGTACATTGAAGCGGCGCGCCGTATCGGGGATGAGCTGCATGAGCCCCTGGGCGTTCTTGGGCGACACGGCCAGCGGATCGAAGTTGGATTCCTGCTTGATGAGTGCCAGGACCACGTGCGGCTGCAGCTGGTACTGCGGCGCCACCAGTTCCACGAAACGCACGATCTGTGGTGGAGCGCCCGCAGGCGGCGGTGGCGGCGGCAGCAGCAGGCCGCCGGGAAAGGGCGCCGGTCGGCCGCCCCCTGGAGGCAGCAGCACGCGCGGTGGCGCGGGCTTGTCCTGCGCCAGCAGGGGCGGATCCTCGTCGGGCGGACGCAGGCAGGGCGGCGGATCGCCGCGTGGGGTGCCCAGGCGCTGGGCCATGGCGACCGCCTGCGTCAGGCCTTGTTCCGCCGCCGCGGCAAACAGGTGCGCGGCCTGGGCCTCGTCGCGTTCGATGCCGCGCGCGTTGGTCAGCATCCACGCCAGGCTGTACTGCGCCTGCGCATCACCGTAGCGGGCGGCGCGGCAGTAGGACTGCGCGGCCTTGACCGCGTCGCGCTCGACACCCTCGCCGAATTCGAAGGCCTGCGCCTCCTGGCGCCAGCGTTCGACCTGCGCGGGCACGACGGTGCCGCGTTCGGGCGGGGGTGTGGCCGGACGCGGCAGCGCCTCCAGCGTCAGCCCCGGTTCGGGCGGCGCCGGCGAGGGTGTGGGCAGCGGCTGCGCGAACGCGCCGGCCCACAGCAGCAGGGAGGCCGCGAAAGCGCACCGGCGGCGGGTCAGAGTGGGCAAGGTCGGCGGGAGATGCAGAGGTTGCGATGGCGCGGTGCCGCCAGCCAGTCTACGTGCCAGGGCGCGCTTGAAAGGGCCGTGCCGGTTGCAGGAGGGCGTGCTCCTGCGCAGGATGACGCAGGGTGTGCCCGCTTGACCGCGCTGCGACCTCGGCAGGGCAAACCTGTTACCGTCCCCGTCCCGCTTTGCGTCGTGGACGCCCCCCGCCTGATGACTTCGAGCTTGCCCCAGCGCCTGGCCGCCCTCAGTGATGAACGCCTGCGCGGCATGCGCCGCGGGGTCGAGAAGGAGAGTCTGCGCGTGCTGCCCGGCAACGGCCTGGCGCTGACGCCGCACCCGGCAGCGCTCGGCTCGGCGCTGACGCACCCCTGCATCACGACCGACTTCAGCGAAAGCCAGCTGGAGCTGATCACCGGCGTGCACGCCACGGCCGACGGCTGCGCGCGCGAACTGGCCCAGATCCACCAGTTCGTCTACCGTGCGATCGGCGAGGAGCGGCTGTGGGTGAGCAGCATGCCCGGCCTGCTGCCGGTCGACGAGAACATCCCGCTGGGCACCTACGGCACCAGCCACATCGGCCGCGCCAAGAGCGTCTACCGCATGGGCCTGGGGCACCGCTACGGGCGGCGCATGCAGACCATCTCGGGCATCCACTACAACTGGTCGCTGCCGGGCCTTGGCAACGACGACTACTTCGCGCTCATCCGCAACTTCCGTCGCCACTCCTTCCTGCTGCTGCTGCTCTTTGGCGCCAGCCCCGCCGTGTGCAAGTGCTTCCTCGAGGGCCGCACGCACGAGCTGCAGCCGCTGGGCGAAGGCGACAGCATGCACCTGCCGTACGCGACCTCGCTGCGCATGGGGCGGCTGGGCTACCAGAGCGATGCGCAGGCGGCGCTGGCGGTGAGCTACAACAGCCTCGAGAGCTACGCCGGCTCGCTGCACGGTGCGCTCACGCATCCGCATCCGCCCTACGAGCGCCTGGGCCTGCGCAACCTCGGTGGGGAGTACAACCAGCTTGCCACCAGCCTGCTGCAGATCGAGAACGAGTTCTACGGCACCATCCGCCCCAAGCGCGTGATCCGCGCCGGCGAGCGCCCGCTGCACGCGCTGCGCGAGCGTGGCGTCGAGTACGTCGAGGTGCGCTGCATGGACCTGGATCCCTTCGTCGCCGTCGGCATCGAGGCCGACACCATGCGCTTCCTGGACATCTTCCTGCTGCACTGCCTGCTGGCCCAGAGCCCGCCCGATTCGCCGCAGGAGATCGTTTGCCTGGCCGAGAACCAGCAGCGCACGGCCGCACGCGGGCGCGAACCCGGCCTGCGCCTGCGGGGTGCCGAGGGTTCGGTGCTGCTGCAGGACTGGGGGGCGCGGCTGCTGGACGAATGCGTGCCGCTGGCCGAGCGCGTGGCCGCGGCGCTGGACGATGGGCGCTACCTGATGGCGCTGCAGGCCGCGCGTGCGGCGCTGCACGATGTCACCACGCTGCCGTCGGCGCGCGTGCTGCGGGCGCTGCGCGAGGTCCACGGCGACTCGTATTCCGCCTTCGTGCATGCGCAGTCGCAGGCCGCGCGCGTCGACCTGCTGACGCGACCCTACCCGGCCGAGCTGCAGGCGCGCATGGAGTACCTGGCCATCGCATCGCTGGCCGAGCAGCAGGCGCTTGAGGCCGCAGACAGCGTGCCCTTCGAGACCTTCCGCCAGCAGTACCTCGCGCCCGAGCGGCTGGAGGCCTGAGGGTGCGGGCGCGCCGACTTCTGCGTTAACCTCGCTGCCTGCGGCGCGCGGATCGGTGATCCCGATGCGCGCCGCGATCACCGGTCCCTGCGCCCCCACGACCACGGGCCGCGCCGCGATCGGGACGCCGCCAGCCATCGAACGCTCGACACGATCGAGCCAAGGAGCGTTGCCCGCATGAGCGAATACCCGCCGCTGCGCCTGCATGTGCCCGAGCCCACCGGGCGTCCGGGGCAGGTCACCGACTTCTCCTACCTGCGCCTGTCGCCCGCCGGAGCGGTGCGCCGCCCGCCGGTGGATACCTCGCACTTCGACACGCAGGACCTGAGCTACTCGCTCGTGCGCGTGCTTGACGCCGACGGCCAGGCGCAGGGCCCCTGGGCGCCGCAGCTGGATGCGGCCACGCTCGAGCGCGGCCTGCGCGCGATGATG